>NZ_JBHUWW010000257.1:0-4492 GCF_042669755.1 Kitasatospora sp. NPDC057223
GCCGGCACCCCCCCCGAGGGTGCCGGGCCCCGCCGTACCGGGCGTCGGGCGTCAGCCCAGCAGCCCGCGCAGCCGCTCGGCCGCCGTCGCGAGCGCGCCGCGGGCGCCGGCCAGCTGGCCGGCCGTCACCCCGCTGTCCCGGGCGGCGTCCCTGACCTGGTCGCGGAAGCGGTCGAGCAGCCGCTCCAGCTCGCGGGCCGGGTCGGCGGCCGGGTCGGTCGCCGTCCAGGACGGGAGGTCGGCCGGCACCTCGTCGGCACCGGGCGCCAGGTCGTCCTTGCCGAGGCCGTCCTTGTCGAGGTCGACCCGGGTCACCCGGATCTCCTCGGCGGCCGTCGGGTGGCCCCACTTGGCGGCGTCCGCCAGCCCCGCCAGACCCTTCGTCAGTTCGGACAGGCCCTCGGCCAGGCCGGTCGGCCAGTCACCGCGGGCGGCGTGCTCGCGGACCTGCTGCTCCACCCGGCGCTTGATCCGCAGCGCCTCCTGCTGGGCGGCGGTGCGCGCCGCCCTGGCCTGCTCGCGCAGCCGGCGGGCCTCCTCCTCGGCGGCCTTCGCCTTGGCCTTGGCGGCCTTCTCCTGCTCCTTGGCGCGCTTCGCCTGCTCCTTGGCCTGCGACTTGAACTGGGCGAACTCCTCCTTGGCGCGCTGCCAGGCGTCCTTGTCGCCCCACGGCCCGGACCACGGATCCGTGCCGGCGGCGGGCTCGGCCCGGGGCGCCTGCTTGGCCGCGCCCCAGAGTTCCTCGCGCAGGTCCTTGGCGCTGTCCCGGACGTCCTCGCGGATCGCGCCGGCCAGGTGGGCGACCGAGTCCCCGATCTCGACCTCCAGCTCGGCGATCTCGTCCTGGCGGGACGCCAGCTCGGTGCGGCCCGCGTCGGTGAGCCGGTAGATCTTGCGGCCGCCCTCGGTGCTGTGGCTGACCAGGCCCTCCTGCTCCAGCTTCGCGAGCCGCGGGTAGACGGTGCCGGCCGACGGCGCGTACAGGCCCTCGAAGCGCTCCTCCAGCAGGCGGATCACCTCGTAGCCGTGCCGGGGGGCTTCGTCCAGCAGCTTGAGCAGGTACAGGCGGAGCCGGCCGTGGCCGAAGACGGGGGTCATGTCAGGCCTCCTTGGTGAAGTCGGGGCCGGTGAGGCCGGGGCCGGCCGGGAGCTCCTTGACGACGACCGGGCCGTCGTCCTCGGTGTCGGGGCGGTGCAGCACCGTGACGGCGCCGGAGACGGTGGTGACCTGCAGGCTGCCCTTGCCGGAGCCGAGCTGGCCGGACAGCTTCTTCGCGCCCCAGGTGCCGCTGACCTTGAGCTGCTCGAAGGTGCTGGAGACGTCGCCGCTGCTGGTGCCCGCCTCGACCTTCGCGTCGGCGAGCGAGGGCAGCCGGACGCCGACCGCGCCGCTGACGGTGTTGACCTTGATCTCGGTCGGGGTCGCCACGTCGAGGTCCAGGGTGACGGCGCCGCTGACCGAGTTGGCGGAGACCTTGTCGGCGGTGCCGGCCACGACGGTCAGGCCGCCGGAGACGGTCTTGACCTTGAGCTCGCCGGAGACGGACTGCACGTCGACGTCGCCCGAGACGGAGTTGGCCTCGGTACGGCCGGAGAGGCCGACCAGGGTGGTGGCGCCGCTGGCGCCGTGCACGGCGACGCGGCCGGCCACCCCGGAGACGGTGGCGTCCGCCGAGACGCTGCCGATCCGGACCTCGGAGCCGGCCGGGACGGCGAGCGAGACGACCGCCCGGCGCTTGCGGCGCAGCGAGGAGAAGAGTTCCTTGACGGACTGGAGGGACTTCACGCTCTCGCCGAGCTCGGCCCAGCTGAGGTTCTTGTAGGTGACCGTCAGGACACCGTCCTCCAGGGTGACCTGGAGCGGGTCGCCCTCCAGCTCGGTGACCTCCAGCCGGGCCGGGCCCTCGGCGGCGACCACGTTCACGGCGCCGTCGATGATCCGGACGTGCAGTGCGCCGACCGTCTCGTCGATGGTGATGCGGTCGGGTTCGCTTATCGTCCACTGGCTCATGAGTGTGCCGCCTCCCGTTGCGGTTCGCGATGTATCGCGTTCCCTTGATGAACACGATATATCGCGAGCCGGGGAAGTCAAGCGCCTCCGCGGGCCGTGCCGGACCGGGCATGCGGAAGGCCCGGGAGGCGGTTGCCTCCCGGGCCTTCGGCCGGCTCACCCGTGTCTACTCGTCGTCCTCGTCGTCGAGCCTGGCCAGCCAGGTGGCCAGCCGCTCGACCGGGATCTCGAAGTCGGGGTTGAGGTCGACGAACTCACGCAGGCGCTCGGCCAGCCACTCGAAGGTGACCTCCTCGTCGCCGCGCCGGCTCGCCAGCTCCTCGATGCCACGGTCGGTGAAGTACACGGTGCGCTCCGGTCCGGTGGGATGTCGACCAGGCCAGGATAGACGGGGCCGGTCAGGCGTCGTTGCGGTAGTAGGTCACCGAGAGCTTGGTCATGCCGTTGGAGTTGCCCTGGGTCAGGACCTTGGCGATCACGATGCTGCCGCTCGCGCGGTGGCGCAGGCAGAAGAGCCGCCCGGGCGGCAGCGCGTCGTACTTGAGTGCCCCGGCCGGCTGGCGGTCGATGGCGGCCGAGCACTGCTCGGGCGTCAGCTGCGCCTCCGTGGTGATGTAGGCGTCGGCGCCGTTCCAGTCGAAGTTGCTGTAGCCGGTCTCCAGCTCCCAGGCGGTGCTGGCAGAGGAGTTCACGATCTTCCCCTCGGCCAGGTCGTAGCTGTAGTTGTAGTCCGGCGTGCCGAGCTCCCGGTCCTGGTAGACGGCCGTGAAGACGGCCGGCCGGGACGTGGTGGCGGTGGCCGACGGCGACTTCGAGGGGGTGCTCTTCGGGGAGGGGCTCTCCGGGGGCTCGCTGCTCGGGCTCGGCGAGGGGCTGGTGGACGACGCCTGCGTCGGCAGCGGCTGCGGGCTGACGGCGCCGGCGGACGACGAACTGCCGGCGGTCACGCCGCCGCCCTTCTTGTCGTCCAGCTTCTTGACCAGCACCACACCGCCCGCCGTGCCGCCCACGGCCATCACCAGGGCCACGGTCAGCAGGACCTTCCAGGAGACGCCGCGGCGCTTCGGCGCGGGGGCGGGTGCCGCGGCGGTGTCCGTGACCACGGGGCCGGGCGGCGGGGTGTCGAACGAGGGCTGCTGGTGCAGCTGGACGGTCGGCGGCGAGGGGATCACCGGGCCGGTGGGCGCCTCGTAGGCGGGCTGCGGGGCGCCGTACGAGCCGATCGGCGGCGGGCCGAAGCCCGGCTGCTGGGTGGGCGCGGCGGGAAGGGCCGGTGCGGTCGTCGGCGGGGCGGGGGCGAGGGGCGGGGGCGTGAGGGGCGGCACCGGCAGCGGGGTCGGCGGCGTCTTCGGCAGGTCCGAGCGACGGGTGATCTCGGTGTTGATCTGCTGCGGCAGCCAGTCGTCCGCGAACCGCAGCTGGCCGCCGACCGACGGGTGGTTGCGGGCGGCCTCGATGATCTCGGCCGGCTTCGGGCGGTCCTCGGGCGACTTGGCCAGGCAGCGCAGCAGCAGCTCGCGCAGGTCGCCCGGCACGCCGTCCAGGACGGGCGGCTCGTGCACCACGCGGTAGAGCACGGCCGTCTCGGGGCCCTCGCCGAACGGCGGGAGGCCGCCGGCGACGTACGCCGCGAGCGCGCCGAGTGCGAAGACGTCGGTGGCGGGGGTGACCGGCCGGCCCTGGGCCTGCTCGGGCGCCATGAAGGCGGGCGAGCCGATCCGGAAGCCGGTGCCGGTGAGCGCGGTCGCGTCGGCGGCGCGGGCGATGCCGAAGTCGATCACACGGGGGCCGTCGCCGGCCACCAGCACGTTGGCGGGCTTGAGGTCGCGGTGCACGACCTCGACGCTGTGGATGGCCTGGAGCGCCTCCGCGATGCCGCCCATCAGCAGCAGGACCGTGCGCACCGGCAGCGCGCCGTGCTCGCGGATGACCTGCTGGAGCGAGGGACCGGGGACGTACGCGGTGACCAGCCAGGGGGCGTCGGCCTCGACACCCGAGTCGATCACCTGGGCCGTGTACAGCCCGTGGATGCGCTGGGCGTTGGTGACCTCCTGCGCGAAGCGGCGCCGGAACTCGGAGTCCTCGGCGAACTCCGGGCGCACCACCTTGAGCGCCACCGGGCGCCCGCCCGGCGTGTACGACAGGTAGACCCGGCCCATGCCGCCGGCGCCGAGGCGGGCGAACAGCCGGTACCCGCCGACCTCCCTCGGGTCCTCGGGCAGCAGCGGCTGGAAGATCGGCGGGAGCGGTGGGGTGGCGGAGTCCCTGGGTGTGTCGGCGGTCATGCGGGTGATCCCCCTGAATGCGGTGAGCTTCGGCGACTGCCGGGCGTGTGACGGGCACGCCGGCGGCAGTGTGACGGCCATAACCTATCGACCCGTCAGGCCGGATCCCAAGGAGACCACCGTTTGGTTGCAGAGCTGGGACTTTGACGAGACGTCGGCTACGCCGAGGGCCCGGCCCCCGCAACAGGTGCGGGGC
>NZ_JBHUWW010000258.1:0-4484 GCF_042669755.1 Kitasatospora sp. NPDC057223
TCCTCGGTGGGTGCTTCGAGGATGACGTGGGCGTTGGTGCCGCTGATGCCGAAGGAGGAGACGGCGGCCCGGCGGGGGCGGCCGGTCTCCGGCCACGGGATGTGCTCGGCCAGCAGGGCGACGCTGCCGGCGCTCCAGTCGACGTGGTCCGAAGGGCTGTCGATGTGCAGGCTGCGCGGCAGCTCGCCGTGCCGGAACGCCTCGATCATCTTGATCACGCCGGCGACGCCGGCGGCGGCCTGGGTGTGGCCGATGTTGGACTTGATCGAGCCCAGGTGCAGGGGGAGTCCGGCCGGCCGGTCCTGGCCGTAGGTGGCCAGGATGGCCTGTGCCTCGATCGGGTCGCCGAGCGTGGTGCCGGTGCCGTGCGCCTCCACCGCGTCCACCTGGTCCGCCGTCAGTTCGGCGTTGGCCAGCGCCTGGCGGATCACCCGCTGCTGCGAAGGCCCGTTCGGCGCGGTCAGGCCGTTGCTCGCACCGTCCTGGTTCACGGCCGAGCCCCGGATCACGGCCAGCACCGGATGCCCGTTGCGCCGCGCGTCCGACAGCCGCTCCAGCACCAGGACGCCGACGCCCTCGGAGAACCCCGTGCCGTCCGAACCGGCCGCGAACGGCTTGCACCGCGCGTCCGGCGCCAGGCCCTTCTGCCGGCTGAACTCGGTGTACACGCTGGGCCGGGCGATCACGGTCGCACCGCCGGCCAGCGCGAGGGCGCTCTCGCCGGTGCGCAGTGACTGGAGCGCGTAGTGGATCGCGACCAGCGAGGACGAGCAGGAGGTGTCCACCGTGACGGCCGGGCCCTCCAGGCCGAGCGTGTACGCCACCCGGCCCGAGGCGACGCTGGTGGTGTTGCCGGCCAGGAAGTACCCCTCGTACTCACCGGGAGCCTCACCCGCCCTCGGTGCGTACTCCTGGGCGATGACGCCGGTGAACACGGCGGTCCGCGAACCGCGCAGGCCGGCCGGATCGATGCCGGCCCGCTCCAGGGCCTCCCAGCTGGTCTCCAGCAGCAGCCGCTGCTGCGGGTCCATCGCCGTCGCCTCGCGCGGGCTGATGCCGAAGAACGCGGGGTCGAACTCGGCTGCCCCGGTGAGGAATCCGCCCTCCCGGACGTAGGTGGTGCGGGGCTGCTCAGGGTCCGGGTCGTACAGGGCCTCGATGTCCCAGCCGCGGTCGTCGGGGAACGGGCCGATCGCGTCGACCCCGTCGGCGACCAGCCGCCACAGCTCCTCCGGCGTGCTGACCCCGCCGGGGAACCGGCAGCCGATCCCGACCACGGCCACCGGCTCGTGCTCGCGGGCCTCGGCCTCGCGAAGTCTGCGCTTCGTCTGCCGGAGGTCGGTCGTCGCGCGCTTGAGGTATTCGCGGAGAGTTTCCTCGGTGCTGGCCATCTGGGGTCGACTCCCTGAGTGTGGTCTGTACGGTCGCCGGGCCGGGCGATCCGGCCGCGCAGGTCTCGCTGGTGGTACTGAAAGCCGGTCAGTCCGAGCCGAGTTCGCGCTCCAGGGCGCTGAACAGCTCGTCGTCGTCGGCCGAGTCGAGGTCGACGGTGTCCTCGTCCGGGCCGTGGGCCTGCTGTCCGTCGTCCCAGCCGCGCAGCAGGGCGCGCAGTCGGGCGGTGACCTCGTTCCGGTCGTCGGCTCCGCCGCCGTCGCCGTTCTCGTCCTGGCCGCTGCCGCCGGCGAACTCGTGCAGCAGTTCCTCCAGCCGGCCGATCTCCGTCAGCACGGCGACGTTGGCGGAGGCCGGTTCGGGTGCCAGGTCGGCCAGCACGGCGCCGGCCAGGGCCAGCGGCGTCGGGTGGTCGAAGACGAGGGTGGTGGGGAGGTGGAGTCCGGTGGCGGTGCGCAGGCGGTTGCGGAGTTCGACGGCCGTGAGGGAGTCGAAGCCGAGGTCCTTGAACGGCTGGTCCGGCGCCAGCCGGTCCGGGTCCGGGTGGGCCAGGACGGTGGCGGCCTCGCCGCGCACCAGGTCCAGCACGAGCCGCTGCTGGTCGGCCGCGGTGAGCCCGGTCAGCCGCTCTGCCAGGCCCGGTCCGGCGGCCTGGGCACTGCCTGCCGTGGCCGCGGCGGCCCGGCGGCGCGGTGCCCGCAGGACGCCCTGGAGCAGCGGCGGCACGGCGGTTCCGCCGTCCTGCAGCGCGCTGTCGTCGAGGTGCAGCGCGGTCAGCACGGGCTGGTGGTTGCTCAGCGCCGCGTCGAGCAGGGCCAGGCCCTCCTCGGTGGAGAGCGGCAGCACGCCCGAGCGGCTCATCCTCGTCCGGTCGGCGGTCTGGAGGTTGGTGGTGAGGGTGCTGGCTTCGGCCCAGAGTCCCCAGGCGATGGAGGTGGCGGGGAGGCCGTGGGTGTGGCGGTGGTGGGCGAGGGCGTCGAGGGCGGCGTTGGCGGCTGCGTAGTTGGCCTGTCCGGGGGTGCCGAGGGTGCCGGCGGCGGAGGAGAAGAGGACGAAGGCGGCGAGGTCGAGGTGCTTGGTGAGTTCGTGCAGGTTCCAGGCCGCGTCGGTCTTCGGACCGAGCACGCTGTCCAGGTGCGCGTGGCTGAGCGAGGGCACCGTCGCGTCCCGCAGGACGCCGGCGACGTGGAAGACGCCGGTGAGGGGGTGGTCGGTGGGGATGGTGGCGAGGGCTTCGGTGAGGGCGTGGTGGTCGGCGGTGTCGGTGGCGAGGAGGTCGGCGTGGGCGCCGAGTTCGCGTAGTTCGGTGAGGAGTTGGTCGGCGCCGGGGGCGTTGGTGCCGCTGCGGCTGAGGAGGAGGAAGCGGTTGGCGTGGTGCTGGGTGGCGAGGTGGCGGGCGACGTGGGCGCCGAGGGTGCCGGTGGCGCCGGTGATGAGGACGGTGCCGTTCGGGTCCAGGGGCTGCGGGACGGTCAGGGCCAGCTTGCCGATGTGCTGGCCGGCCGCGAGGTGGCGCAGCACGCCGGGCGCGTACCCGACGGACTGGCTGAGGGTCGGCAGAGCTTCCAGGTCACCGTTCTCGAACAGCTCGGTGAGGTCCTGGAGCATCCCCTGGATGTGGTCGGCGCCGGTCGCGTGCATGTCGAAGTGGGTGTAGCCGACGCCGGGGTGGTCGCGGCCGACGGTGTCGGCGTCGCGGATGTCGAGCTTGCCGATGTCGATGAGGTGGCCCTTGCGGGGCTCCAGCAGCCGCAGCGTGGCGTCCGTGTAGTCGTGGGTGAGGGAGTGCAGCGCGAAGTCGATGCCCTGGCCGTCGGTGGTGCTGTTGATGTGCTCCTCGAAGCTGAGGTCACGGCTGTTGCTGATGTGGGTGGTGGGGATGCCGCGGGCGGTGAGGTGGTGCTGCTTGTGGACGCTGGTGGTGGTGTGGACGGTGGCGCCGATGTGGCGGGCGATGTTGAGGGCGGCGAGTCCGACGCCGCCGGTGGCGGCGTGGATCAGCAGGTGGTGGTGCGGCTGGAGGTCGGCCAGGTGCTTCAGCGCGTGGTACGCGGTGAGGTAGACGACCGGCGTGGTCGCGGCCTCGGTGTGCGTGAAGTGGCTCGGCGTCCGGGCGAGGTAGCGGGCGTCGGTGACGGTCGCCGGGGTGATGGCACCGGGGAAGAGGCCGTAGACGCGGTCGCCGGGCTTGAGGTGGGTGACGTCCTCGGCGGTGTGCGTGATGGTGCCGGCGGCTTCGCTGCCGAACGGGGCGTCGTCGTCCGGGTAGAGGCCGAGTGCGATGAGGCTGTCGCGGAAGTTCAGGCCGGCCGCGTGGATCGCCACCCGGACGTGGCCGGACGGCAGTGCCTCGGCCCCGACGGCTTCGGTCGGCAGCAGGGCCACGTTGTCGAGCGTCCCGGCCTCGGTGACATCGAGCCGCCAGGACGGCGCGTCGGCGGGCTCCGGCAGCGGGGCGGCGGCCCGGACCAGCCGTGGCACGAACACCGTGCCCTTGCGCAGCGCGAGTTGGGCCTCGCCCTGGGTGAGTGCGGTCGCGACGGCGGTGGTCAGCACGTCGTGCGAGGCCGCCGGATCGTCCAGGTCGAGGAGCGTGATGCGGTCCGGGTTCTCGGCCTGCGCGGAGCGCAGCAGCCCCCAGACGGCGGCCAGCGCCGGTGCGGCCAGGTGCTCGTTCTCGGCCGGCTCGACGGCGCCACTGGTCACCACGACCAGGCGGTCCGCGTCGGCCGCCGGGTCGGCGAGCCAGGCCTGCACGAGGTCCAGCGCGGCCCGGGAGGCCTCGCGGACGGCGTGCGGCCAGGAGATGTCGGGTGCTGCGGCGAGCTGGGCGACGGTGACGGCCGGCGCGGTGCCGGTGCGCGCGGCGGCCAGGGCCGGCGCGAGGCCGAGGTGGTCGGTGCCGAGCAGCGTCCAGGAGGCGGGGTGGTCCTCGGGGGTCGCGGTGGCGGCCAGTTCGTTCCAGCTGAGCTGGAGCAGCGGCGTGCTGTTGGTGCTGTTGTCGTTGGTGTTGGTGAGGTTGTGGAGGGTGGTGGTGAGTTGTTGGGGGGTGGTGGGGTGGGTGGTGAGGGTGGTTTGGGTGATGGGGGTGC
>NZ_JBHUWW010000259.1:0-4120 GCF_042669755.1 Kitasatospora sp. NPDC057223
TTGACGGCGGTGCCGACCAGGGTCTCGAACTGGCTCTCGTTGGCGACCTGCGGCAGCGGCGCGGAGCTGTTGGACAGCACGTCGTTCAGGGTGGTGAGGTCCGGGGTGGCGAAGACCGGGTCCTTGCCGGCCTCCTTCACCGGCGGGATGGAGCCGTAGGTCGAGTTGAGGACCTTCTGCTCCTCGTTGCTGGTCATGAACTTCACGAAGGACAGCGAGCCGTCGAGGTTCTTGGTGTTCTTGAACACCGAGAGGTTGATGCCCGCGACCATCGACTTGACGGCCTTGTCACCGGTGGCGCCGGCCGGGATCGGCACGGGGGCGACGCCGTAGTCCTCCGGGTTCATGCCCTGGGACTTGAGGTTGGCGCCCGCGGACTGCCACATCATCATCGCGGTCTTGCCGGTGGCGAAGTCGCTCAGCGTCTGGTTGTTGGAGTACTCGGCGTTGCCGGGCGCGGCGATCTTGTCCTTGGCGATGAAGTCCACGTACTGCTTGACCGCGGCGACGGCGTTGGGGCTGTCGAAGGTCGGCTTGCCGGCGGCGTCGAAGAAGTCCGCGCCGTGCTGCTTGCCGAGGGTGAAGACCTGGTGGACGTTCTCGGAGACGTTGCCGCCCTCGATACCCAGGCCGAACTTGCCGTCCTTGGTGAGCTTCGCGGCATCGGCCTGGAGTTCGTCCCAGGTCGCGGGGGCCTTGTCGATGCCGGCGGCGGCGAACAGCTTCTTGTTGTAGTAGAGGCCGTAGGCCATCGAGTACAGCGGCACGGCGGCCGGGTCCTTGCCGGCGGCGCCGGCCGAGGCGATGGTGGACGGCAGGAAGCGGTCCTTGCCGCCGATCTTGGCGAAGGCGGCCTCGTCCCAGGGCAGCAGCGCGCCGGTGGCCTGCAGCGAGGCCGACCAGGTGTTGCCGATGTTGAGGACGTCCGGGCCCTGGCCGGAGGCGGTGGCGGCCAGGATCCGGTTCAGCAGGTCGGACCACGGCACGACCTCGAGGTTGACCTTGATGCCGGTCTGCTGCTCGAACTTCTTCAGCTCGGGCTCCAGCACCTGCTTGTCGTTCTCGATGCTCGTGCCCTGGTTGCTGGCCCAGTAGGTGAGCGTCTTGGGGGCGCTGTTGTCACCCCCGCCGCTGCCGGAGGTGGAGCCGCCGCCGCAGGCGCTGGCGGTGAGTGCGAAGGATGCGACGATCGCGGTGGTGGCAGCCAGACGGGTGATACGCATGACCAGGCCCCTCTCGGGCGGTGGGTGGCATCGTTTGGGTGGGGGGGAAGGGACCGGGGCCACTGACGTTTAACATGGCGTACACAGGCTTCCTTCAGGACATGATTTAACGTGTGAGAAAAGCCTGGAGTCAAGATTCAGGGCACGATAGATCGACACGGGGGAAGAGGACCGATGGCACAGCGGAGCGGGCAGACCGGCCGTGACCTGCGACGCAGCAGTCGCTCGGCCGTTCTACAACGGTTGTATTTCGGAGGGCCGCTCAGCAGGCAGGAGTTGGCCGAGGGCACCGGCCTCAGCGCCGCATCGGTCAGCAACGTGGTCGGGGAACTGCTGGCCGCCGGCGCCGCCGAGGAGTGCGGATCCGTCGACTCCGACGGGGGAAGGCCCCGCATCCTGCTGCGGGTCCCGCCCGGGCGGGCCCACCTGGTGGGCGTGGACGTCGGCGAGACCCAGGTGCGCGTCGCCCTCTTCGACCTGGCCCTGACCGAGCTGGCCGCCTGCGACCAGCCGTTGTCCGACCACGGGCACGACGTCGGCCACGTGGTGGAGCTGATCCTCACCGGCATCGACTCCGTACTGGCCTCCGCGGCGGTGGACCGGGCCGGCGTGATCGGCGTGGGGGTGGGCGTGCCCGGGATCGTCGAGCAGGGCGACCCGGCCTCGAAGGGCGAAGGCGCCGTGGTGCACGGCCAGACCATCGACTGGGACGCCGTCCCGCTCGGCCGGCTGCTGCGGGCGGGCACCGACCTGCCCCTGCACATCGACAACGGCGCCAAGACCCTCGGCCAGGCCGAGATGTGGTTCGGCGCGGGCCGGGGCGCGCGCCACGCGGTGGTCGCGCTGTTCGGCTCCGGCGTCGGGGCCTGCGTGATCGCCAACGGCACGCCCTACCGGGGCGCCACCAGCAGCGCCGGGGAGTGGGGCCATACCAAGGTCCACGTCGGTGGACGACTGTGCCGCTGCGGCTCGCGCGGCTGCCTGGAGGCGTACGTCGGCGCAGAGGCGCTGGTGGAGCGCTGGGGCCGGGCGCCCGCCGGGTCCAGCGAGAAGGAGGGCCTGGCCGCACTGCTGGCCGCGGCCGAGGCGGGCGAGGACGAAGCCGTCGCCCTGCTCGCCGAGGCCGCCGAGTACTTCGGTGCCGCGATTGCCGACCTGATCAACCTCTTCGACCCGGAGCGGATCCTGATCGGCGGCTGGGCGGGCCTCCTGCTCGGCCCGCGCCTGCTCCCCGCCATCCGGGAGGCGGCCACCGCCTACGCCCTGCGGTTCCCCCGCGCCCGTACCTCCATCGACCTCGGCCACCTCGGTCCGGACGCGGTGACCCTCAGCGCGGCAACGCTTCCCCTGTGGCACTTCCTGGAATCGGGCGGAGCCCTCACCCGCCCCCCGGCGGGCCAACCCGCCCTCGCCTGACCGGCCGGGACCCGGCGGGCGAGGGCGTCACGCCTCCCCCGCCGCCCGGCCCGGGCCTCCCCCTGCACACGGGAGAGCGATTTCCCATCTGAGCCCGCGCGTCCCGCCCGGATGGATTCCTGCCGCTCCGTCAGATGGCCCGAACCGTTGGCGACTTGCCCTCCGCAGGGCCGCACCGCCGGTCCAGCCGGGCGACATGGGCCACGACGTGGCATGACGTCGGCGTTACGACCAGATGATGGATTCGTACAGAGAGCTTGCCCCTGAGGGGTTGACGCCCGACCGGAGGGGCGCGGAGACTCCCTCAGGAGAGCGCTCTCCTCCTGCATGGAGATGCGCCGTATCCGTGCAACGCGGGCCCCCTCGGCCATCCCGGTTCGGGGCGAGGGACTGGCCGGCGCCCGCGTTGTACGGCCCCCACACCCACCCCCCTCACTGTAGGAGGAGCCCATGCGGCTCACCTCAACCCGTTCCGGCGCCACGGCGCGCCGGACGCCGGCGGTACTCGCCGCCGCGGCCATGGTCGCGGGCGCCATCCTGGCCCTCCCCAGTACCGCAGCACAGGCCGCCGACACCCTGCTCTCCCAGGGCAAGACGGTCACCGCATCCAGCGAGGAGAACTACGGCACCCCGGCGGTCAACGCCGTGGACGGCAACCTCGGCAGCCGCTGGTCCTCCGCCAACACCGACCAGCAGTGGCTGCAGGTCGACCTCGGTTCGGTCGCCACCATCAGCAGGGTCCAGCTGAACTGGGAGGGCGCCTACGGCAAGGCCTACCAGATCCAGACCTCGCCCGACGGCGTCAACTGGACGACCGTCTACAACACCACGACCGGCACCGGCGGCAACGAGACCCTCAACGTCTCCGGCACCGGCCGCTACGTCCGCATGAACGGCATCGCCCGGGCCACCGGCTACGGCTACTCGCTGTGGGAGTTCCAGGTCTTCGGCACGATGGGCACCAACCCGTCCCCGTCACCGACCCCGACGGCCACCCCCACCAGCACGCCCACCACCCCCACCGGCGGCTGCTCCACGACGAACGCCGCGCAGGGCAAGGCCGTCACCGCCTCCAGCGAGGAGAACTACGGCACCCCGGCGGTCAACGCCGTCGACGGCAACACCGGCACCCGCTGGGCCTCCGCCGCCTCCGACTCGCAGTGGCTGCAGGTCGACCTCGGCTCCTCCCAGTCGATCTGCCAGGTCGTCCTCAACTGGGAAGGCGCCTACGGCAAGGGCTACCAGATCCAGACCTCCGCCGACGGCAACGCCTGGACGACCGTCTACACCACCACGACGGGCGCCGGTGGCAACGAGACCCTCAACGTCTCGGGCACCGGCCGCTACGTCCGCCTCAACGGCACCCAGCGCGGCACGGGTTACGGTTACTCCCTGTGGGAGTTCGCGGTGCGCACCGGCAGCACGAGCACCGTGCCGCCGGTCCAGGGCGGTGGCGACCTCGGCCCGAACGTGAAGGTCTT
>NZ_JBHUWW010000260.1:0-4111 GCF_042669755.1 Kitasatospora sp. NPDC057223
GCTGTACGCGTCGGCCGCGGCGCCGGCTGCCCGCCCGGATCAGGCGCGCGCCCACTTCTGGTTGGCCGTGCCGCTGCAGGTCCACAGCTCCACGAGGGTGCCGTTGGCCGTGCCGTGTTCGATCGCGTCCAGGCACTTGCCGGACCCGACGTTCACGACCGCCCCGTCGGACCGCACCCGCCACTGCTGGCCGGCCGAGCCGTCGCAGTCGCGGATCTCGACGGCGGTCCCGTTGGCGGTGGCCCCGCCGACGGCGCCCAGGCACTCGTTGGTGAAGACCCGCAGCTGGTTGGTCGCCGTCGAGGTCCAGAGCTGGTTGGCGCCGGCGTTGCAGGTCCACAGCGCGGGCCGGGTGCCGTTGGCGTCGTTGCTGTTCGGCACGTCGACGCACCTGGCCGACTCCTGGCCCTTGAGGGGGGCGGAGACGTCGGCGCGGGCCCACTTCTGGTTGGCCGCGCCGCTGCAGGTGCGGATGGCCAGTCCGGTGCCGTTGGCCGTGCCGTGGTCGTTCGCGTCCAGGCACTTGCCGGAGCCCGTGTTGACGACCGAGCCGTCGGCCCTGACCGTCCACTTCTGGGCGCCGGTGTTGTTGCAGTCGTAGATCTGCACCACCGTCCCGTCGGCGGTGCCGGCGCCCTTGACGTCCAGGCACTTGGTCCCGTAGACCGACAACTGGCCGGCCGGTGTCAGCGTCCACGACTGGTTGGCGCCGGCGTTGCAGTCCCACAGCTTGACGGCGGTCCCGTTGGTCTGGCTCTTGTCGGGCACGTCGGCGCACAGGCCGGACTCCTGGCCCTTGAGGAACCCGTCCACGTCGGTCGTGCCGCAGGTCGTCATCCCGCTGCTGTACGGGCAGACGACCGACGCGAAGCCGCCGTTGCGCGCCTCGGGAACGGACAGCGTGTCCGTGTTCGTGACCACCCTGGTCTCCCTGAGCAGGCCGCCGTTGCCGTCCCGGACGGTCTCCAGCAGCCACTGGCCGCCGCCGAGGAAGCTCAGCGGCGACTGGAAGGTCTTGGCCGCCAGCGCCGAGATCCCGCCGAGGTACCACGTGCCGCCGCTGCGCCGGGCCAGGTAGGCCTCCTGGCCGGGGCTGCCGCCGAGCAGCCGGGTCTCGTCCCACGCGGTCGGAAGCTGGTCGAGGATGCGCAGCGCCTCGGGACGGGACCGGTAGCTCTCCGGGTTGTCCGCGAGGTGCTGCCAGCCCGACTCGAACACCACCGAGGTCGCGAGCTCGTGGGCGTCGCTGGTGTCGCGGTTGGCCAGGCTGAACACGACCGGTGTGAAGTCGGTGCTCGACACGACGTTGCGGGTGAACGGCAGGTAGGTGTTGAAGACGGCCCGGTTCTGCTGCTGTTCGGCGCCGAACACCGCCTCACCGGTCATCACGTGCGGCCAGGTGCGCTGCATGCCGCGGGGGGTGGCGGAGCCGTGGAAGTTGACCATCAGCTTCTGCTGCGCGGTCGCGGCGAGGATGGCGTCGTACCACTTCAGGGTGGGCTGGGTGTACTCGTAGCTGAAGTCGATCTTGACGCCGGCCACGCCCCAGCTCTTGACCAGGGGCAGCCACTGGTCGCGCTGCTGGGAGGTCTGCAGGTTGGCGGAGTTGAACCAGAGGATCACCTTCACCCCGCGCTGTGCGGCGTAGGCCACCAGGTCCGGCGCCCAGCTCGACTGCCAGCCCTCGTCGACCAGGACGTAGCCCCAGCCGTTGTGCTGCGCGAAGTCGATGTACTCGCGCTGGCGGGCCGGATCGCCGGGGCTGGAGTGTTCGGTGAGCCAGGACCAGGCCACGGTGCCGGGCTCGACCCACGAGGTGTCGGCCACCCGGGACGCCGGTGCGAGGTCGTCGACGAGGGTCGAGCCGGTGACGGCCGCCAGGTCGCCGACGGCCGCGGTACGCCAGGGTGTGGCGAGCGGCAGGCTCGCCGTGACGGGCGCGCCGGTGATCGCGGTCGTGTACGTGCCGGAGCCAGCGGAGTGGGTCAGCCGACTGGCGGCGTAACGGCCGTCGAGGTCGGTCTCGGCCACCAGCGCGTACGTTCCGCCGACCTGGAAGAGCGCCGGTATGCCGTAGTTGTTCGACGGCGCTCCGCCCGCGGTCGTCTGGAACCACTTGCCCTGGTCCTCGCTGTGCGGTGGCACCAGCCAGGCGGCGGACGACGTCGGGACGCTCCACGAGGAGGTCTCGCGGCGCACCGTCACGGATCCGGATCCGGGGAGCACGTACCGGTAGGCGGTGCCGGTGTCGGAGGCGCGCACGACGACGTCCAGCCGGGCGCCGCCGGTGCCGGTGAAGGACAGGGTGCTCTCGTTGTACGTGGTGCGCCGGCTGAGCTGCTTGCCGGTCGTCATGGTGTACGCCTCGGTGACCGTGCGGTCCTGGCGCTGGGTGAAGGCCAGGTTCTTCGTGAGGTCGGCAGCGGCGGTCTCGATGCCGATCGGGGACGGGGACAGGACCGCCCGGCCCTGATTCGAGACGCCGAAGGTCAGCACGCCGTCGGTCAGGGCGAGTTGCGCGGACGTGGGGGAGCCGGCCGACGGTCCGGTGACCGTCCAGGTGGTGGCCGCCGCGGCGGGTGCCGCGTGGGCGGTGGGGGCTGCGGAGAAGAAGGTCGCCGCGAGGGTCGCTGCCAGGGCGCAGCGTGCGAGCAGCGTTCGGCGGAATTTCCCTTTCGACACGAGAAGCTCCTTTCGGGTGGAGGGCGTGCTGCTCCTGCCGGCGGACGTGCGGGAGCAGCGGGGCGGTGGGCGGGCGGACCGGTGCGGCCGGGTGCGCGCCCCAGTGGTGGAACGTGGGCGGTCCCGTCACGGGAGTGAGTGCGGAAACCAGGAAAGGCCGGACGGAAGCGGCTCCGTCCGACCGTCGCCCGTGCGCAGGTGAACTCCCCTGGCGGGAAGAACCGGTGGGCCGTGGCGGGGCCGCGGCGCAGCCGCTCGGGGCCGCGACCGGAGGGCGTGCGGCCTCCTGGCGGGAGGGCCGGGAGTGTGGCGCGGTGCTAGCCCGGCGCGGTCGGTGCGCGTCCGGGCGGTGGAACGTGTGCGGCTCCGTGGCGGGAAGAAGTACGGAACCGAGCAGGGCCGAACGAAAGCAGCTACATCAGACCGTCGGCCTGTACCCATGTCAATACCCTTGACGGGAAGGGCTGATGGTGGGCGTGGGGCGGTTCCGGTAGCCGCACGGGTCCGTCGTCGCCCTGTCGGCCCCGACGCCGGCCTGCCGATCCGATGTCGGAATGTGAGTGGAGTGACAGGAGTGACGGGCCGGCTTCCCGTAGGCCCGGAACGCCGGAGGGTCGCCCGTCGCGCCGGTGCTCCGCGATCAGTTGACGGCTCAACAGCCATACCAGTTTAGGTTTTTGACTGAACAAACCACGATGCGCCCAAATGTGCAGGACGGATGGTCACGAGGCGGTATCGGTCCTTCCGCCCTCTTGACGTCGTTGCGTGACAGCGATGTCATATGTTGCATCCCGTTTGAACATGTTAGTTATTGGTGAGACGGATGGCCGCAGTCTGCGGACAGCTTCGGAGAGAGAGCCCTGCCCTCCCTGCCACCGTCCACCGTGCGTACCCGATGCCGTCGCCCTTCCCCGCACCCCCAGCGCCGATACTGGCGCGTGCTCAAGGAGCTGTCCATGTTCCGCACCACCCGCAGCACCGTCGCTGCGACCGGCCTGCTGCTCGCCCTGGGCCTGACCACCGGCTGTTCCACCGGCAAGGAGGCGACGAGTGCGGACGCCACGGTCGCACCCGTGAGCGGCAAGATCTCGATCACCTACCTGCAGAAGCAGGGTGACCAGGAGTACTTCGTCGGTGAGGCCGCCGGCGCCAAGGCCAAGGCCGCCGAGCTGGGCGTCGACCTCAAGGTCGTCAACCTCGGCAACGACGCCAACAAGACCGTCAGCGAAGTCCAGTCGGCCGTCGCGCAGAAGACCAACGGCATCATCATCGTGGTGCCGGACCCGGCGGTGGGCCCGCAGGTCGTGCAGACCGCCAAGGACGGCAAGGTGGCACTGCTGACCTCCGACGACCAGATCTGTGCCAGCGGCCCGGACCCGTCCGCCTGTGCCAAGGACGACCTCGTCGCCCGGATCGGCTTCTCCGGCGC
>NZ_JBHUWW010000261.1:0-4076 GCF_042669755.1 Kitasatospora sp. NPDC057223
GTTGGTGGTGGATCGTTCGGTGGTGGTGGCGGCGCGGTTGGACACGGGGGCGTTGCGGGCGGATCCGCCGGCCCTCTTCCGCAACCTCGTCCGCCCGGCGCTCCAGCGTGCTGCCGCAGCCGTCCCCGCAGCCGGCGCCGCCCGCCCGACCGACCCGGAGGCGATCCGGACGCTGGTGCAGGAGGCGGTCGCCGCCGTCCTGGGCCACGACGACCACCGGGCCGTCTCGGCCGACCGGGCCTTCGACGAGCTGGGCTTCGACTCCCTGACAGCGGTGGACCTGCGCAACCGGCTCAACAGCGCCACCGGCCTGCGGCTGCCCGCCACCCTGATCTACGACCACCCGAACCCGGCGGCGCTCGCGGCGCACCTGGGCACCGAGATCCTCGGCACCGGCACGCCGGCCGCCGAGCCGGAGCGCCCGGTCGTGGCCGTCGACGAGCCGATCGCCATCATCGGCATGGCCTGCCGCTACCCGGGCGGCGTCAGCTCGCCCGAGGACCTGTGGCGCCTGGTCGAGAACGGGACGGACGCGGTCGGGCCGTTCCCCACCGACCGCGGCTGGGACCTCGACTCGCTGTACGACCCGGATGCCGCCAGGCCCGGCACCTCGTACACCCGTCAGGGCGGATTCCTCTACGACGCGGCCGAGTTCGACCCGTCCTTCTTCGGCATCGGCCCGCGCGAGGCGCTGACCACCGACCCGCAGCAGCGGCTCCTGCTGGAGACCGCCTGGGAGGCCGTCGAGCGGGCCGGCATCGACCCGAGCGACCTGCGCGGCAGCCGGACGGGCGTCTTCGCGGGCGTCATGTACAACGACTACGGCGCCCGCCTGCACCAGTCGGCGCAGGCCTCGGCCGACTACGAGGGCTACCTCGTCGCCGGCAGCGCGGGCAGCGTCGCCTCCGGCCGGGTGTCGTACGCCCTCGGGCTGGAGGGGCCGGCCGTCACGGTCGACACCGCCTGCTCCTCCTCCCTGGTGGCGCTGCACCTGGCCGCGCAGGCCCTGCGGCAGGGCGAGTGCTCGCTCGCGCTGGCCGGCGGCGTGACCGTGATGGCCAGCCCCGCGACCTTCGTGGAGTTCAGCCGGCAGCGAGGTCTGTCGACGGACGGCCGCTGCAAGCCGTTCTCCGCCGAGGCGGACGGCACGGGCTGGGCGGAGGGCGTCGGCCTGCTGCTGGTCGAGCGGCTCTCGGACGCCGTGCGGAACGGGCACCGGGTGCTCGCCGTGGTCCGCGGCTCCGCCGTCAACCAGGACGGCGCCAGCAACGGGCTCACGGCGCCGAACGGTCCGTCCCAGGAACGGGTGATCCGGCAGGCCCTGTCGGCCGCCGACCTGACCCCCGACCAGGTGGACGCGGTCGAGGCGCACGGCACCGGCACGACGCTCGGCGACCCGATCGAGGCGCAGGCCCTGATCGCCGCCTACGGCCGGCACCACTCGCCCGAACAGCCGCTCTGGCTCGGCTCGGTGAAGTCCAACCTGGGCCACACCCAGGCCGCCGCCGGTGTCGCCGGGATCATCAAGATGGTGCAGGCGCTGCACCACGCCGTGCTGCCGCGCACGCTCCACCTCTCCGCCCCCAGCCCGCACGTGGACTGGTCGGCCGGTACGGTGTCGCTGCTCGCCGAGACGGTGCCGTGGCCGGAGACCGGCCGCCCGCGCCGGGCCGCCGTGTCCTCGTTCGGGATCAGTGGCACCAACGCGCACGTCATCCTCGAACAGGCTCCCGAGGAGGAGGCGGCGCAGCCGCAGCCGCCGGTCGACGGCTCGGTGCTGCCGGTCGTGCTGTCCGCCCGGGACCCGCAGGCGCTGCGTGCGCAGGCGGCGAAGCTCCGCGAGCTGGTCCTCCCCGGCTCCGGCGTCGACGGCCCCGACCTGCACGACCTGGCCCGCTCGCTGGCCACCACCCGGGCCGCCTTCGAACACCGGGTCGCCGTCCTCGCCGAGGACCGCGAGGAGCTGCTCGACGGCCTGGCGGGAGTGGCCGACGGCAGTGCCGCCACCACCAGCACGGTGGCCGGCCGGACGGCCTTCCTCTTCACCGGCCAGGGCAGCCAGCGCCTCGGCATGGGCCGGGAGTTGTACGACTCCCAGCCCGTCTTCCGACAGGCTTTCGATGCCGCCGCCGCCGAGTTCGACCGCCACCTCGGCGACTACCTCGGGCGGCCGCTGCGGGAGCTGGTGTTCGGCGAGGACGCCGAGCAGCTGAACCGGACCTCCGGCACCCAGCCGGCGCTGTTCGCGATCGAGACGGCCCTGTTCCGGCTGTACGAGCACTGGGGCGTCGTCCCGGACGTGGTGCTGGGCCACTCGATCGGCGGGGTGGCCGCCGCCCACGCGGCCGGGGTGCTCGACCTCGCCGACGCGGCCCTGCTGGTCGCCACCCGTGCCCGGCTGATGCAGGCACTCCCCTCCGGTGGAGCGATGCTGTCCTTCGACGCGGCCGAGGCGGACGTGCTGCCGCTGCTGGCGGGGCTGGCCGAGCAGGCCGGTGTTGCCGCCGTGAACGGTCCGCGCGCCACGGTGGTGTCCGGTGACGAGGACGCCGTGCTGGAGATCGGCCGGCGGCTGTCCGAGAGCGGTGTGCGGGCCAAGCGGTTGCGGGTCAGCCACGCCTTCCACTCCCCGCTGATGGAGCCGATGCTGGCGGAGTTCCGCGAGGTGCTCGCCGGGCTGCGGTTCGCCGAGCCGCGCATCCCGGTGGTCTCCGACCTGACCGGGGCCCTGGCCGGGCCCGGCGAGCTGGCCGCGCCCGAGTACTGGGTCCGGCACGTCCGCCAGGCGGTCCGCTTCGCGGACGGCGTGCGGGCCCTGCACGAGTACGGCGCCGTACGGTTCCTGGAGCTCGGCCCGGACGCGGTGCTGACCGCGCTCGCCCGGGAGAGCCTGCCCGAGGGCGCGGTCCTGGAGACCGCCCTGCGCAGGGGCCGGCCGGAGGAGCGGACGGCGGTGGCCGCACTCGCGGCCCTGCACTCGGCCGGCGCGTCGGTCGGCTGGGGCCGGTTCTTCGACCGGCCGGGCCAGGCGCGGCCGGTGGACCTGCCGACGTACGCGTTCCAGCGCGAGCGGTACTGGCTGGACGCGCCGGTGGCGCAGGGTGAGCACCCGTTCCTCGGCTCCTCCGTCGAACTGGCCGGCGAGGCCGGGGCCGTACTGAGCGGCCGGCTCTCGCTGACCACCCACCCGTGGCTCGCCGGACACCGGGTGGCCGGCGCGACCGTGCTGCCCGGCACGGCCCTGCTGGAGGCGGCGCTGCACGCGGCCCACCGGGTCGGCGCCGACGGCGTTGGCGAACTCTCCCTGCTCGCACCGCTGGTGGTGCCCGCCGAGGGCGCGGTCGAGGTGCAGGCCGTGGTCGGCGCGGCCGACGCGGACGGGCGCCGCCCGGTCAAGCTCTACGCCCGGCCGCAGTCGGCCGAGCCCGCCGAATGGACCCTGCATGCGGACGGGTCGCTGCACACGCCCGACGCGGCGCCCGCCGAGGCCGGCCTCGGGCCGTGGCCGCCGGAGGACGCGAAGCCGCTGGACGTCGACTACGACGCACTGGCGGAGGCCGGGCTCGGCTACGAGGGCCTGTTCCAGGGCGTGCAGGCCGGTTGGCGGGGCAGTGACGGCAGCCTGTACGCCGAGGTGTCGCTCCCGGCCGACGAGGCCGGCGGGTACGGGATCCACCCGGCCCTGCTGGACTCGGCCCTGCACCTGCTCGCGCAGGACTCCGGCGAGCGGCTGCGACTGCCCTTCGCGTGGAGCGGGGTCCGCCTGCACGCGACCGGCGCCACCCAACTGCGGGTCCGGCTGCGGCCGGAGGGCGACGACGCGGTCTCCCTGCTCCTGCTGGACGGCACCGGCGCGCCCGTCCTGACCGCCGAGGCGCTCGCCGTCCGCGAGGCACCCCGTGACCTGTTCGCTCCCGCTGTGGCTCCGTTGTTCGGGGTGGAGTGGGTTGGTGTGTCGGGTGGTGGGTTGTGGGTGCCGGGTGAGGTGGTGTCGTTCGTGGGTGCTGCTGATGGTCCGGTGGGTGTGCGTGGTGCGGTGTTCGGTGCGTTGGAGGCTGTGCAGGGTTGGTTGGCTT
>NZ_JBHUWW010000262.1:0-4051 GCF_042669755.1 Kitasatospora sp. NPDC057223
CCCCGCAACAGGTGCGGGGGCCGGGCCCTGGGTGTCCGACCGGGGTCAGAGGGTGAAGATCTCCTCCAGCAGCGCCTGCTGCTCGGCGGCGTGCCGCTTGGCCGAGCCGACGGCCGGGGCCGAGGACGCGGTGCGGGCGACGCGGCGCAGGCGGGAGTCGCCGGCGCTGCGGCCGATGGCCACCTGCAGGTGGTCGACCAGGTTCATCGCGATGAACGGCCAGGCACCCTGGTTGGCCGGCTCCTCCTGCGCCCAGACGAACTGGACGTCGTTGCCGTACTTGCCCAGCTCCTCCTGGAGCTCGGCGACCGGCAGCGGGTAGAGCCGCTCGACCCGGACGATCGCGGTGTCGGTGACCCCGCGCTCGGCGCGGGCCGCCGCCACGTCGTAGTAGAACTTGCCGGCGGTGATGACCACCTTGCGCACGTTCGCCGGGTCGACGGTGGTGTCACCGATGACCGGGCGGAACGAGCCGCTGGTGAACTCCTCCGCCGCACTCGCCGCGGCCTTCAGACGCAGCATCGACTTCGGGGTGAAGACGACCAGCGGCTTGTGGTGCGGGTTGTGCGTCTGCCAGCGCAGCAGGTGGAAGTAGTTCGACGGCAGGGTCGGCATCGCGACCGTCATGTTGTTCTGCGCGCACAGCTGCAGGAAGCGCTCGGGGCGGGCGGACGAGTGGTCCGGCCCCTGGCCCTCGTAGCCGTGCGGCAGCAGCAGGGTGACGCCGGAGTGCTGGCCCCACTTCTGCTCGGCGGACGCGATGTACTCGTCCACGATGGTCTGCGCGCCGTTGACGAAGTCACCGAACTGCGCCTCCCACATGACCAGCGCGTTCGGCCGGGTCAGCGAGTAGCCGTACTCGAAGCCCATCGCCGCGTACTCCGACAGCAGGCTGTCGTAGACGGTGTAGCGGGCCTGGTCCTCGGTCAGGTACAGCAGCGGGGTGTAGTCGTCGCCGGTGACCCGGTCGATCAGCACCGCGTGGCGCTGGCCGAAGGTGCCGCGGCGGCTGTCCTGGCCGGCCAGGCGGACGGGGTGGCCCTCCATCAGCAGCGAGCCGATGGCGAGGGTCTCGCCCATGGCCCAGTCGATGGTGTTGTCCTCGACCGAGGCCGCGCGGCGCTGCAGCTGCGGCAGCAGGCGCGGGTGGACGGTCAGCCACTCCGGCAGGTTGACCTGCGAGGCGGCGATCCGCTTGACCATCTCCTGCGAGATGCCGGTCTGGATGTTGACCGGGAAGTCCGCCTGCGGCTTGCCGGCGGCCCCGCCGGCCGGGGTCTGGGCGGCGTCGCGGACCTCGGAGAAGACCTTCTCCAGCTGGCCCTGGAAGTCCTGGAGCGCCTGCTCCGCCTCTTCCATGGTGATGTCGCCACGGCCGATCAGGCCCTCGGTGTAGAGCTTGCGCACCGAGCGCTTCTTGTCGATCAGGTCGTACATCAGCGGCTGGGTGAACGACGGGTTGTCGGCCTCGTTGTGACCGCGGCGGCGGTAGCAGATGAGGTCGATCACGACGTCCTTGTGGAACTCCTGGCGGAACTCGAAGGCGAGCCGCGCGATGCGGACCACGGCCTCCGGGTCGTCGCCGTTCACGTGGAAGATCGGGGCCTCGATCATGCGGGCCACGTCGGTGCAGTACATCGAGGAGCGCGAGGACGCCGGGGCGGCGGTGAAGCCGACCTGGTTGTTCACCACGATGTGCACGGTGCCGCCGGTGCGGTAGCCGCGCAGCTGCGACATGTTCAGGGTCTCCGCGACCACGCCCTGGCCCGCGAAGGCCGCGTCGCCGTGGATCTGGATCGGCAGCACCGGGAAGGTGGTGCCGCCCTGGTCCAGGACGTCCTGCTTGGCGCGGGCGATGCCCTCGACGACCGGGTCGACCGTCTCCAGGTGGGAGGGGTTCGCGGCCAGCGACACCTTGATGGTCTCGCCGTCCAGGCCGGTGAAGGTGCCCTCGGAGCCCAGGTGGTACTTGACGTCGCCGGAGCCGTGCATCGACTTCGGGTCGAGGTTGCCCTCGAACTCGCCGAAGATCTTGCCGTACGGCTTGCCGACGATGTTGGCGAGCACGTTGAGGCGGCCGCGGTGGGCCATCCCGATCACGGCCTCGTCGAGGCGGTGCTCGGCGGCCGAGTCGATGGTCGCGTCGAGCAGCGGGATGAGCGACTCGCCGCCCTCCAGCGAGAAGCGCTTCTGGCCGACGTACTTCGTCTGCAGGAAGGTCTCGAAGGCCTCGGCCGAGTTCAGCCGGCGCAGGATGCGCAGCTGCTCCTCGCGCTCCGGCTTGGTGTACGGCTTCTCCAGGCGCTCCTGCAGCCACTTGCGCTGCTTCGGGTCCTGGATGTGCATGTACTCGATGCCGACGGTGCGGCAGTACGAGGCGCGCAGCAGGCCGAGGATGTCGCGGAGCTTCATCATCTTCTGGCCGCCGAAGCCGCCGACGGCGAACTCGCGCTCCAGGTCCCACAGGGTCAGCCCGTGCTCCACGACGTCCAGGTCGGGGTGCTTGCGCTGCTTGTACTCCAGCGGGTCGGTGTCGGCCATCAGGTGGCCGCGGACCCGGTAGGAGTGGATCAGCTCCATGACGCGCGCGGTCTTGTTGACCTCGTCGTCGTGGGTGGTGGCGACGTCGGTCGCCCAGCGCACCGGCTCGTACGGGATCCGGAGGGACTCGAAGACCTCGTCGTAGAAGCCGTGCTCACCCAGCAGGAGCTGGTGGATGGTGCGCAGGAACTCGCCCGACGCCGCACCCTGGATGACCCGGTGGTCGTAGGTCGAGGTGAGCGTCATGATCTTGGAGATGCCCAGCTTGGCCAGGGTGTCCGGGGACGAGCCCTGGAACTCGGCCGGGTACTCCATGGCGCCGACGCCGACGATGGTGCCCTGGTTCTGCATCAGGCGCGGCACGGAGTGCACGGTGCCGATGCCGCCGGGGTTGGTCAGCGAGACCGTGACGCCGGTGAAGTCGTCCATGGTCAGCTTGTTGGCGCGGGCCCGGCGGACGATGTCCTCGTAGGCCTGCCAGAAGCCGAAGAAGTCGAGGGTCTCGGCCTTCTTGATCGCCGCGACCACGAGCTGGCGGTCGCCGTTCGGCTTCACCAGGTCGATCGCCAGGCCCAGGTTCACGTGGTCCGGCTTGACCAGGAACGGCTTGCCGTCCTTCACCACGTAGCTGTGGTTCATCGCCGGGCTGGCCTTGACGGCCTGCACCAGGGCGTAGCCGATCAGGTGCGTGAAGGAGACCTTGCCGCCGCGGGCGCGCTGCAGGTGGTTGTTGATGACAATGCGATTGTCGATCAGCAGCTTGGCCGGCACGGCGCGCACGGAGGTCGCGGTCGGGACCTCGAGCGAGGCGTCCATGTTGGTGGCGACGGCCTTGGCCGGACCACGCAGCGGGACGAGCTCGGGGCCCGTGGTGGCGACCGGGGCGGCGGCCGGAGCCGCTGCCTTCGGGGCCGGCGGGGCGGCCGGTGCTGCGGCCAGCGGAGCGGGAGCCTGCTGCACGGGCGCGGGTGCGGCCGGGGCAGTTGGCGCGGGCTCCGCAGGAACGGCAGCAGGGGCAGGGGCGGCAACGGGGGTCGGCGTGGGGCCGACCTGGGTCGCGGCCTGGGTCACTGGAGTCACCTCGGTACCGGGCTTGTAGTCGGCGAAAAAGTCCCACCAGGCTCGGTCGACCGAGTTGGGATCCTGGAGGTACTGCTGGTAGATCTCGTCGACGAGCCACTCATTGGGGCCGAAGCCCGAGGGCTCCGTCGTAGTGCGTGGGGCCGAGCTGTTGGGGGTTTCAGGGGACTGTGGCGACACGGCGGCAACCGCCCTCTTCCGCTTCCTTTTTGGATGGTTGGACAGCGGGGATTAAGGCTACGCCCCTGACCAGTGATCGCGCAGTCCTCAGGGGCCAGGCGTCATCCAGATCACAGTCCTGACCTGCAATTTGGCTGAAATTGTGCGTTAGAAGTTCCCGGATCGCGGGAACCGACCGGTTCCGATCGCTGGTCATACCCGTACAAACCAGGGCAAAAACCGGGCTCCGGCTGTCCGTATGGCGGACAGC
>NZ_JBHUWW010000263.1:0-4033 GCF_042669755.1 Kitasatospora sp. NPDC057223
CTGTGGGAGAGTAGGACGCCGCCGAACAATCATTCAAGAGAAGCCCCGCCGGGTAACCGGCGGGGCTTCTCTGCGTTTCCGGGCACGTACCGCGTGCCCGGCGGGCCGCCTAGCCGGCGGCCGGGCCCCACGCGGGGCGGCTCTCCCACTGCTCGGGGGAGCTGGTGGCCTGAGTGACGGCGGTGCCGTCGGTCTTCATGGTGTAGATCTCGGGGGCCGCGCCGGAGACGGCCTGGGCGAAGGCGATGAGCTGTCCGTCGGGGGAGAAGGACGCCGGCCCGTAGAAGCTGTTCGACGGCGCCGGAGTGAGGGCGGTGATGGCGCTGCCGTCCGGCTGGACGGTGTAGATGCCGCCGCCCGGTGTGAAGTCGGAGCCGGTCGGGCCGTCCGGATACGTGGTGAAGAGGATGCGCGAGCCGTCGGGCGACCAGCCGGCGCGGTCGCCGGCCCGGAGGGCCCAGGGGGTCAGCTGGCGCTGGCCGGTGCCGTCCGCGTTGACGACGAAGATCGCGGTGCTGTTCGCGGGCTGGCCGCCGGGGCCCGTCCGGTACTCGAAGGTGAGTTGTGTGCCGTCGGGCGACCAGCTCGGGTTGCGCACACCGCCCGAGTAGGGCTTGTCGTTGGTGAGCATGGTGAGGCGCTGGGCGTTGGTGCCGTCGGCGTTCATCACGAACAGGTCGGAGTACTGGATCTGGTTCTGCTGGTCGTCGACCGTGCCCCAGTCGCGGCCGAAGGCGATGAGCTTGCCGTCCGGCGACCAGGCCGGGGTGGCTTCGCTCTCGTTGAGGCAGTCGGGGGCGCCGTCCTGGCAGATCTGCGGGATCTGCAGCGGCTCCCCACCGGTGGCGGCGACCGTCCAGAGGCGGGTGCTGCCACCGTCCGCGATGCGGTCGAACGCGATCGTCAGGCCGTCCGGTGACCAGTCCGGGTGATCGTCGCGGGTGCCGGTCGGCGGCCGGGTGAGCTGGTTCGCGCCGCTGCCGTCGGGCGAGAGGGTCGCGATGGCGCTCGTGGCGCGGCTCGGGTCGAGGAACATCCGGGCGGCGATCAGGCCGTTGCGCGCGGTGGCCCGTACGGCGGGGGTTGCGGGCGCTGACGTCTCGACGGCGGCCACGGCCTCGGGTGCCTGGGTGACCGCGGGGTTGTCCACCGCCTCCGAGGGCATCAGGTTGCTGTCCGCTCCGCATCCGGCGAGCAGTGTCCCCACGAGCAGGGAACACGCTGCGGCCCCGTAGGGGACTCCTCTGCCAGTGCCACGCATGTGTCCGTCTCCGATCCAGGACGAGGGCCCGTCCTTGAGCGGGCGGTGTCACTGTGCCAGAGGAGGCGGTGCCGCAGAGGCGCGACACGCGACGCTCAGCGATCGGATGATTACTGAACGTTTGTCCGCTTGTCACGTCAAAGGCCTGCGGTGCCGCTCCTCATGGGACGGGAGAGCGGCGCCGCAGGCCCTGGCCTGCTTCTTCCCCTGCTGACTACTTGCCCTGCTCGGGGGCCTGCTGCTCGGCCTTCGCCTTCTCCTTGGCGGCCTGGCGCTCCGCCTTGGCGACGGCCTCCGCCTCGTCCTCCGCCTCGGCGACCTCCAGGGTGGGGGCGGTGCCACCGAGCTGGGCCGGCAGCCACCAGGAGTCCTCGGGGCCGGTGGGCACGGCGGGGTACTCGCGCTGGGCGCGGTCGAGCATCTCGGTCATCGCGGCGCGCAGGCGGCGGGTGACCATCACCGGCTTGTCGCCGGGGGCCAGCTGGATCGGCTCGCCGATCATGATGGTGACGGGGACGTGGCGCTTGGTGAGGGTCTTGGGGCGGCCCTTCGTCCAGAGTTGCTGGGTGCCCCAGAGGATGACCGGCAGCAGCGGGGCGCCGGAGTCGGCAGCCATCCGGGCGGCGCCGGTCTTGAACTTCTTCAGCGTGAACGAGCGGCTGATCGTCGCCTCGGGGAAAACGCCGACGACCTCGCCCGCGCGCAGGGCGCGGACGGCGGCGTCGTAGGCGGGCTGCCCGTCGGCGCGGTCGACCGGGATGTGCTTCATGCCGCGCATCAGCGGGCCGGAGACGCCGTGCTTGAAGACGTCGTCCTTGGCCATGAAGCGGGTCTTGCGCTTGCCGCCCTTGAAGGCGCCGAGACCGGCGAAGAGGAAGTCCAGGTAGCTGATGTGATTGCTCACCAGTACCGCTCCGCCGGTGGCGGGAATGTTCTCGGCGCCCACGATCTTGATCTGCACGTCGAGCGCGCGGAAGACGGTGAGCGCGGTCCTGATCACCGGCGGGTACACGAACTCAGCCACGGTCAGCCCTAACTTCTTCGGGCCTGGTGCCCGGTGCGGCGGTACCCGCGAGGTACGGCGGGCCGACCGGGAGGGCGCGGCACGCCGCGACGGCCACGGGTGTTACAGGAAGATGATCCCCCGAACGAGTGCCGTCTGTCACGCGAGGGCGCCGCCGGCCGGTCCCGGCGCCGCCGGTCAGCCGGTCTGGACCCCCGTACGCACCTGGGCGCGGCGGACGAGCAGGTACACCTCGCAGCCGAGGCAGTAGCCGAACGCGGCGTTCAGGAAGGCCGCGGCCAGGGCGAACGCGGTGGCGAGCAGGCCGAGCCAGGTCAGCCCGGTCAGGTAGCCGACGGTGCCGACGAGCGCGAAGCCGAACCCGACGGACTGGGCGAAGCGCGGCGGGCGGGCGTCCTCGGTCTCGCTCGGCGGCCCCAGGCGCGGCCGGACGAGGGTGCGGTACAGCCAGCCGTACGGCGAGTACTGGAGCCCGGCGAAGGCACCGATCGCGAAGACGACCGCCTGGGCGGCGAGCAGCCAGCCGCTCCCGCTGATCAGGACGGCGGCGAGGACGAGTGTGGTGAGCACGGCCGCGAAACGCGGGCCGCGCGGGTCGATCTGCATGGGGGACTCCGGTGCGTGGGGCTCGGGCGGGCTGACGGGAGCGGGTCAGCGACAGCGCGAGGCCGTGGCGCGGCACAGGTCGACCACCCGGCGGGTGGTCAGGCGCGGCGGCGCGGGAGAGTCGGAGTGCACCTCTCGATCCTATGCGGGCGCTATCCGGAGGTCGACCCTCCGGGGCAGGCCGGGGTGAGGGGTACCGCACACTTGAACGATGACCGGGTTGGTGGTGTGTGTGGTCGTGCTCGCGCTGGCGAGCGCGTTCGGACTGTGGCGGGCGAGGCGGGACGGGAGACTGCGGGTGCGGACGAAGGACGACGCGGTACGGCTGTCGGCCGCCGAACTGGGCGAGGCGCTGGGCGAGCGGGCGACGCTGGTGCAGTTCTCGTCGGCGTTCTGCCAGCCCTGCCGGGCGACCCGGCGGGTGCTGACCGAGGTGGTCGGGATGGTGGACGGCGTGGCGCACGTCGAACTCGACGCCGAGGAGCAGCTGGACCTCGTGCGGCGGCTGGAGATCCTGCGGACACCGACCGTGCTGGTGCTCGACGCGGGCGGCCGGGTGGTGCGCCGGGCGGCGGGCCAGCCCCGGCGTGCGGACGTGATCGCGGCGCTGGGCGAGGCGCTCTGACGCCTGCTCGGGTCGCGGGCGGACCGGCCGGCCGGGCGTCCGCAGCAGGCTTCATCCGAAGGTCGTTTTCCGGCAATACCAAGGTCACCCTTGTCAAGACCGGGGAATCTCACAGCGGATGTGCCGCCCAGTCAGGTGGTGTTCGGCCTGGCCTGGGGCAGGATGGGCGACGACGGCAGTGCAGCCGTCCCGAAGGCTGTCCTGCCCGGTGTTCTCCGGCGTGGACAGGTGTGGAGGGGCGTTCGCCCGGGCTCCGGCAGCGCTAAGCTACTGGCCAGTAGTGACGGCTAAGCTACTGGCGGGTATGCTGCCAGGAAGGCCGGACGGGCACGGGTATTCACTACCCCGGAGCGGGCGCGCGAAGTGCTCGCGCCCGCTTGCACCAGCCGCAGCCGCCGGACGAGACCAGTACAGGAGACAGGCCGTGAGCTTGAGGATCGTTGTCTGTGTGAAGTACGTGCCCGATGCGACCGGTGACCGTCGCTTCGCGGACGACCACACCACCGACCGGGACGGC
>NZ_JBHUWW010000264.1:0-4024 GCF_042669755.1 Kitasatospora sp. NPDC057223
GGGACACCCCGGGGGTGTTGTCCACGAAATTGGTGATCAGCCAGTTCAGGTTCTGTGCGGCCTGGCTCATCTGACTCAACTCAACGCTCCTGGTGATTCGAGCCGCCGAAGAGATCGGTGCTGCGGTTCTGCTGTCCGTTGCCGGACAGGTCGGTCTGGTCGGGGTCGATCCGGAAGCTGCCGGTCGTCGCGTTGCGGCCCTGCTCGACGCCGCGGCGCAGGTTGGTGAGCCGGCCGCGGACCTCCTCGGGAGTGCGCGAGACCTGCGGTCCGTCCTGGGGGGTCGGCTTGGCATTGCCCGACACCAGGTTCTGCTTCGGGACGCGGCGGGGCAACCCGGAGGGCGTCACACCGCCTGCGGCTGGCTCGCGCAGCTGCTCGGCCCGCTGCCAGTCGCCGTCGTTGGCGGACTGCCAGGCGGCGGAGGGCTGGCCGGTGGGGCCGGTCGGACCGTACCCGCCGAGTGCCGACACCTCGTGGCCCCGCGGCTCGGGGACGGCGGCCGTCTCCTTGGCGCCGGTGAACCAGTTGGGCTTCTCGCCCGAGTCCAGGTCACGGGCCGGGCCGGCGCCCGCGGCGGGGGCGCCGCCGCCGGCCAGCTGCTGTCCCGGACGCCGCTGCGGCAGCCCGGAGGCGAGCGTCTGCGCCGGGGTCGGCGGCAGTGCGGCGGGCTCGGGGGTGTACGGGTGGCCCGCGGGGGCCTCCTCGGGGGCCTGGCGGCCGTTGTCGAGGTAGGAGTCGCCCTGGTAGCCGTCGTACTGCTGCTGCCCGTACTGGTCGTCCTGCGCGCCGTACTGCTGCTGGTCGTACTGCCCGTCCGCGTAGCCGCCGTCGTAGCCGGCCTGGGCGTACTGCTGCTGCCCGTACTGGCCGTCCTGGTAGCCGTCGTACTGGCCGTCGCCGTAGCCCGCGCCGTCGTACTCCTGGGTGCCGTACTGGCCGGCGCCCTGGAGCGGGCGGCCGTACGGGTCCTGGTCGTAGCCCTGGGCGCCCGGGAAGGGCTCCTGGGCGTACGGGGCGGCGTACTCCTGCTGCTGCTGGTCCTGGCGGCCGTACTCCTCGGAGTCCGCCCCGTAGGGGGTCTCCTCGACCCCGGCGTCCGCCGGCTCGGCGGCGGAGGGGCCGGCCTCCAGGGCCGCGCGGCGGCGCTGGTCGAGCCGCTGCGAGCGCTGCACGGCCTCCAACGCGGGGCTGAAGCCGCTGGCGCCGGTGTTGCCGGTCAGGTGGTCGTCGAAACCGAGTTCGGCGGCGCTGCGGCCCTGGTCCTCGAGGGCCCAGGCCTCCTGGCCGGGCTCCTGCTCGGCGAAGATCCGGGAGACGGTGAACTGCTCCTCGGGCTCCACCGGTGCGTTCATCTCGGTCAGGTGCTGCGGCAGCATCACCAGCGAGGTGGTGCCGGCCGACTCGCCGGAGGGCCGCAGCTGGACCCGGATGTCGTGGCGCTGGGACAGCCGGCCGACCACGAACAGGCCCATCCGGCGGGAGATCGTGGCGTCGACGGTGGGCGGCTCGGCCAGCTTCTCGTTGATCTCGGCGAAGTCCTCGGCGGTGAGGCCGATGCCCTTGTCGTGGATCTCGACCAGCACCCGGCCGTCCGGCAGGCGGGTGGCGTTGACCAGCACCCGGGTCTGCGGGCTGGAGAACGAGGTGGCGTTCTCCAGCAGCTCGGCGAGCAGGTGGACGAGGTCGGTCACGGCGGCGCCGATGACCTCGGCCTCGGGGATGCCGGCCAGCTCGACGCGCTCGTACTGCTCCACCTCGGAGGAGGCGGCGCGCAGCACGTCGACCAGCGGCACCGGGGTGTTCCAGCGGCGGCCGGCCTCCTCGCCCGCGAGGACGAGCAGGTTCTCGCCGTTGCGGCGCATACGGGTCGCGAGGTGGTCCAGCTTGAAGAGGCTCTCCAGCTGGTCCGGGTCGGCCTCGTTGTTCTCCAGCTCGGTGATCAGTGCCAGCTGGCGCTGGATGAGGCCCTGGCTGCGGCGCGACAGGTTGGTGAAGATCGCGTTGACGTTCCCTCGCAGCAGTGCCTGCTCGGCGGCCAGCGAGACCGCCTGCCGGTGCACCTGGTCGAAGGCGCGGGCGACCTCGCCGATCTCGTCCTTGCCGTGCAGCGGGATCGGGGACACCGAGGTGTCCACGCGGTCCGGGTCGGTCTTGGAGAGCCGCTCGACCAGGTCCGGCAGGCGGTGGTTGGCGATCTCCAGCGCGGCGCTGTTCAGCGTGCGCATACCGAGGATCATCGAGCGGGCGATCGAGCCGGTCAGCAGACCGGCGATCGTGAGCGAGGCGACCACGATGAGGAGGTTGAGCAGGGCGTCGGTCTTGGCCCGCGACTTGAGCGCGGAGGCGTCGGCGACGACCTGGTCCAGCAGCTTGGTCTCGGTGGCGCCGAGGCTGGCGAGGTGGGTGGTGGTCGCCTGCTTCCAGTTCTGCGGGGTCAGACCCGCGGCGACGGCCTCGTTGATCGCGGCGTCGGCCGCCGCCTGCCCCTTGGCCAGGCCCTGGGTGGCGTTCTGGCTGTACGCGGTGCCGATGGCGAGCAGGCCCTGCACGGTCGGCGCGGAGCCGTCGGGCATCCGCAGGGCGGCCCGCTGCTCGGCGTTCGCCTGGGCGACCAGCGCGTCGTTGTAGACCTTGGCGTCCTCGGGGGCGCTGCCCATGTTGAACTCGGCGACCGAGACCTGCTCCAGCTTCGCCGAGACCAGGAGCTGCTGGATCAGCTCGGCGTTCTCGTAGCGGGTGGTGGAGTTGGACGTGATGCCGACCAGCAGGTGCATCATCAGCGCGCGCTGGGTGGAGGCGGAGGCCTTGCCCAGCGAGATGGCGTAGATCGCCCGGCCCTTGCTGGTGATGTTGGAGCTGCCGAGGCCGACGGAGTTGTCGTAGGCCATCAGCGGCGCGATCATCGCCGAGTACGCGGCGGAGGTCGCGGTCGCGAACAGCTCCGGCTTGTAGGCGTTGTCGCGCAGGTGCGGCAGTGAGACGACCACGGACTGGAAGGCGGCGTTGCGGCGCTGCAGGCCGGCGTCGTCGGAGACCACCGCGAACGAGGACTGGTAGGCCTTGAGGGCCTCGTCGGTCTTGAGACGCTGGGCGGGGACGATCCCGTTCGGGTCCTGGCCGACCATGATCGGCGTCAGGGTGAGGTCGCGCTCGTTCTCCAGGGCGTCCGCGAGCACGGTGGCCGCACGGGCCAGCTCGGCGGTCTTCTCCGCGCGGTCGGCCTTGTTGTAGCCGTCCCAGGAGGTGTTGATGCGCAGGCCGCCGAAGATCAGGCCGATGAGGACCGGGATCATCAGGATCGCCACCAGGCGGGTGGGCACCCGCCAGTTGCGGGGGGCGAGGAACTCGTACCTCCCGCTGGAGGTCCTGACGCTCTCGGGCTCCGGCTTTCCGCCCGGCGCGCGCTCGGAGGTACCCGGCGCGGTGACTGCGGACGGCCCGCCGGGGCTGCCCGGGGGCCGCTCCTCGGTCGGGGTGAACGCGGAGAACCCTGCGGGGTCCGTGCCGCTGCCGTTCGGCTCGCTCTGGCGGGGCTCGGAGCGCCGCTGCGGGGTGACTGGCTGCTTACGCCTCACTCGACAACAACCTCTCGGCCGACTGGCGGCCATGGATCAATCCAGCGCTACCCCTGGCAGCAGCCCGCTGGCTGGGTGAACTGCCGTAAACCGTCTTCGGGGTAGCTGGAATTTCAGCACGTGCGGGGAGCCGCGACAAACAGCTCCCGGTGACCTCGAAACGCCGTCGATAACGGACATTTGTCGACATCTCGGTATGAAACGGAGGGATGCTGGCGCTGAGTGACGCTGACCGGCTACTACACGTCACTGTCGATCACCAAATGCCTACCGAACTGTTATCCATCCCTCACGCCCGGAACGCGGACGTGCCCGCCCGCTGCCAGGAAGGGCAGGTGGGCGGGCATCCGTTCAGCGGAGTCGGGCGAGGAGGGCGTGTTCGACGAGGGTGATGAGGGCGCTTTTGGCGCTGTCGCGTCGGCGGGCGTCCAGGGCGATGACGGGGG
>NZ_JBHUWW010000265.1:0-4023 GCF_042669755.1 Kitasatospora sp. NPDC057223
TTGACGGCGGTGCCGACCAGGGTCTCGAACTGGCTCTCGTTGGCGACCTGCGGCAGCGGCGCGGAGCTGTTGGACAGCACGTCGTTCAGGGTGGTCAGGTCCGGGGTGGCGAAGACCGGGTCCTTGCCGGCCTCCTTCACCGGCGGGATGTTGCCGTAGGTGGAGTTGAGGATCTTCTGCTCGTCGTTGCTGGTCATGAACTTCACGAAGGACAGCGAGCCGTCGAGGTTCTTGGTGTTCTTGAAGACGGCGAGGTTGATGCCCGCGACCATCGACTTGACGGCCTTGTCGCCGGTGGCGCCCGCCTGGATCGGGAGGGGCGCGACGCCGTAGTCCTCCGGGTTCATGCCCTGGGACTTGAGGTTGGCGCCCGCGGACTGCCACATGATCATGGCGGCCTTGCCGGTGGCGAAGTCGCTCAGCGTCTGGTTGTTGGAGTACTCGGCGTTGCCGGGCGCGGCGATCTTGTCCTTGGCGATGAAGTCGACGTACTGCTTGATCGCGGCGACGGCGTTGGGGCTGTCGAAGGTCGGCTTGCCGGCGGCGTCGAAGAAGTCCGCGCCGTTCTGCTTGCCGAAGGTGAAGGCGTGGTGGACGTTCTCGGAGACGTTGCCGCCCTCGATCGCCAGGCCGTACTTGCCGTCCTTGGTGAGCTTCTGGCCGTCGGCGACCAGCTCGTCCCAGGTCGCCGGGGCCTTCTCGATGCCGGCGGCGGCGAACAGCTTCTTGTTGTAGTAGAGGCCGTAGGCCATCGAGTACAGCGGCACGGCGGCCGGGTCCTTGCCGGCGGCGCCGGCCGAGGCGATGGTGGACGGCAGGAAGCGGTCCTTGCCGCCGATCTTGGCGAAGGCCGCCTCGTCCCAGGGCAGCAGCGCGCCGGTGGCCTGCAGCGAGGCCGACCAGGTGTTGCCGATGTTGAGGACGTCCGGGCCCTGGCCGGAGGCGGTGGCGGCGAGGATCCGGTTCAGCAGGTCGGACCACGGCACGACCTCGAGGTTGACCTTGATGCCGGTCTGCTGCTCGAACTTTCTCAGCTCGGGCTCCAGCACCTGCTTGTCGTTCTCGATGCTCGTGCCCTGGTTGCTGGCCCAGTAGGTGAGCGTCTTGGGGGCGCTGTTGTCGCCCCCGCCGCTGCCGGAGGTGGAGCCGCCGCCGCAGGCGGTGGCGGTGATGGTGAGTGCAGCCACGACGGCTGTTGCGGCGATGACCCGGCTCGTACGCATGACGTAGTTCCCCTCTCAGGGGATGAGTGAGCGACTCTTGGTGAAGTTTCGAGCCCGGAGGCTTACTTCAGGCCGTGATTTAACTTGTGAGAAAAGCTGGCGTCAAGAGCTCCGACGGCGATAGATTTCCGGTCAGGAGGGAGTCCGAATGGCAGAGCGAAGCAAGCAGACCGTCCGTGACCTGCGAAGAGGCAACAGATCGGCGGTCCTGCGCCACCTGTACTTCGAGGGTCGGCTCAGTCGTAACGAATTGGTACGCGACACCGGCCTCAGTGGCGGGACCATCAGCAACGTGGTCGGCGAGCTCATGGCGGACGGGTTGGTGGAGGAGGCCGGCTCGGTCGACTCCGACGGGGGCCGGCCGCGAATCCTGCTCCAGGTGGCCGCCGAACGCGGCTACCTGGCGGGCGTGGACGTGGGGGAGACACAGGTCAGGGTCGCCCTGTACGACCTGGCGCTGACCGAACTGGCCGCCTGCGACCAGCCGTTGTCCGACCACGGCCACGACGTCGCCCACGTCGTCCAGCTGATCCTGGCCGGGCTCACCGAAGTCCTCGACGGGACGGGTGCGGACCGCACCCGGGTGCTCGGGGTGGGGATCGGGGTGCCGGGCATCGTCGAACAGGGCGATCCGGCGGCCGACCCGGCCGACCCGGGCGGCGTCGGGGCCGTGGTGCACAGCCAGACCATCGACTGGGACGCCGTCCCGCTCGGCCGGCTGCTGCGGGCGGGCACCGACCTGCCCCTGCACATCGACAACGGCGCCAAGACCCTCGGCCAGGCCGAGATGTGGTTCGGTGCGGGCCGGGGCGCCGGGAACGCCGTGGTCGCGCTGTTCGGCTCCGGCGTCGGGGCCTGCGTGATCGCCAACGGCACGCCCTACCGGGGCGCCACCAGCAGCGCGGGCGAGTGGGGCCACACCAAGGTCCACGTCGGAGGACGACTGTGCCGCTGCGGCTCGCGCGGCTGCCTGGAGGCGTACGTCGGCGCAGAGGCGCTGGTCGAACGCTGGGGGGTGGCCGAGGAGGCCGGCAGCGACAGCGAGAAGGCCGGGCTGGCCGCCCTGCTCGCCGCCGCCGAGCGGGACGATCCGGTGGCCGACGCGCTCCTCTGCGAGACCGCCGAGTACCTCGGCGCGAGCATCGCCGACCTGATCAACCTGTTCAACCCGGAGCGCATCGTGATCGGCGGCTGGGCCGGTCTGCTGCTCGGGCCCAGGCTGCTGCCCGCGATCCGCGCCGCCGCCCGCTCGTACGCGTTGCGCTTCCCCTGCGAGCAGACCTCGATCGAACTCGGGCTGCTCGGCCCGGACGCCGTCACGATGGGTGCCGCGACGCTCCCGCTGGCCAGTTTTCTCGACACCGGGGGCGACGTTCCGGTGCCGGGACCGCGGGAGGCCAGGGTGCTGCGCTGACCCGGGTGTGCCGGTGCCCGGTCCGATCGCCTGCGGGGTGGTCGTACCGGGTTGCTCGGAACCATCGGGGGAGCGCTCTCCCTGTCAGGCCGCTGACCTGCTGACTTTCCCGCCCGGCGGGCTGGGCCGAGGCCCAGGAACCCTCCAGCGGTAGCAAGTTGATTCGCACCAAGAGTGCTGTACCTGCTCTTGACACGCTGGATATGCCACCGCAACACTCCAACCGGGAGCGCTCTCCCGAGTCCCGGTGCACAGCGCCGGTCGATCTTCCGGCGGTCTCCGCCGTTCGCCGCAGGTGTCCCTCGGCACCCGCCCCGCGTCCCGCCCCACCGGCCCCAACCGGCGTCGCGCGACAGCGCCCCCATCCCCCGCACCCCACCCACATGCAGGAGATGTTCCCGTGAGGCCCACCTCAGCAGGCTCCAGAGTCCGTCCCCCGCTCCGCCGCGTGCCGGCCGCCGTCACGGCAGCCGCCGTCGTCGCCGGTCTCGCGATGGCCCTGCCGGTCACCAGCGCCAGCGCCGCCGGCGCCCTGATCTCCCAGGGCAAGACGGTCACCTCCTCCTCCACGGAGAACGGCGGCACCCCGGCCACCGCCGCCGTCGACGGCAACACCGCGACCCGCTGGTCGTCGGCCGCCACCGACCAGCAGTGGATCCAGGTCGACCTCGGCGTCAGCGCCGCGATCGACAAGGTCGTCCTCAACTGGGAGGCCGCCTACGGCGACGGCTACCAGATCCAGGTCTCCGCCGACGGCACCACCTGGAACACGATCTACACCACGACCACCGGCACCGGCGGCGTCGAGACCCTCAACGTCTCGGGCACCGGCCGCTACGTCCGGATGAACGGCACCCACCGCCACACCGGTTACGGCTACTCCCTCTGGGAGTTCCAGGTCTACGGCACCCCCTCGGGCGGTACCGGCGGGACCTGCTCCACCGACAACGCGGCCCAGGGCAAGACCGCCACCGCGTCCTCGACGGAGAACGGCGGCACCCTGGCCTCCGCCGCCGTCGACGGCAACACCGGCACCCGCTGGGCCTCCGCCGCCTCCGACCCGCAGTGGCTGCAGGTCGACCTCGGCTCCAGCCAGCAGGTCTGCCAGGTCGTCCTGAACTGGGAGGCCGCGTACGGCGACGGCTACCAGATCCAGCTGTCGCCCGACGGCACCAACTGGAACACGGTCTACACCACGACCACCGGCACCGGCGGCGTCGAGACCCTCAACGTCTCGGGCACCGGCCGCTACGTCCGGATGAACGGCACCCACCGCCACACCGGTTACGGCTACTCCCTGTGGGAGTTCGCGGTGCGCACCGGCAGCACGAGCACCGTGCCGCCGGTCCAGGGCGGTGGCGACCTCGGCCCGAACGTGAAGGTCTT
>NZ_JBHUWW010000266.1:0-3970 GCF_042669755.1 Kitasatospora sp. NPDC057223
GGGCCGCCCGGCGCTGGTGCCGGGGCGGCCCGCGGTCGGGCGGTCGGCCTGCGGCCGGATTACCGGCTCGCCTGTGCCGGTTCCCTCTCGGTGTGGTCGGGGGCGGGTGCCCGCTCCTCGCGGTGGTGGTCGAGGCCTTCACCCTCGACGTCGACGCGCGGCAGGATGCGGTCCAGCCACTTCGGCAGCCACCAGGCCTTGTCGCCGAGGAGGGCGAGGACGGCGGGCACGATCGTCATCCGGACGACGAAGGCATCCAGGAGGACGGCGGTGGCCAGGCCGAACCCGATCATCTTGATCATCGAGCCGCTCTCGGTGATGAAGCCGGAGAACACCGCGACCATGATCAGTGCGGCGGCGACCACGACCCTGGCGCTGTGCCGGAAGCCGGAGACCACGGCCTGCCGGGCGCTCTCGCCGCGGGTGTAGGCCTCGCGCATCCGTGAGACGAGGAAGACCTCGTAGTCCATGGCCAGGCCGAACACGATGCCCACCAGGAAGATCGGCATCAGGCTCATGATCGGGCCGGTCTGCTGGACGCCGAACAGGGACGCGAGGTGGCCCTGCTGGAAGACCAGCACCACCGTGCCCAGCGCGGCGAGCACCGAGAGCAGGAAGCCAAGCGCTGCCTTGAGCGGCACGGCGACGGAACGGAAGACGACCAGCAGCAGCACGATCGCCAGGCCGACGACCACGACGAGATAGGGCACCAGGGCGGACTGGACCTTGGCGGCGACGTCGATGTTCAGCGCGGTCGTGCCGGTGACCTTGAACGTCGCGGAGGTGCCGGTTTCGAGGGCGGGGCGCTCGGCGCGGATGGTGGTGACCAGGGTCTTGGTCTTCGCGTCGGTGGGGCTCGTGGTGGGGGTGGCCTGGAACACGGCGGTGTCGCCGGCCCGGTTGAAGTTCGCCGGCGAGACGGACACGACCCCGGGGGTGTGGGCGATCTTCTCGCTGATCGCGTTCACCGCCGCCTTGGGGTCGGGGGCGCCCTTGGCGTCCACGACGACGGTCAGCGGCCCGTTGAAGCCGGGGCCGAAGCCCTCGGCGAGCGCGTCGTAGGCGCGGCGCTGGGTGGTGGAGGTGGACTTGGCCTCGTCGCCGGGCATGCCGAGCTGCAGGCTCGCGGCCGGGACGGCGAGGGCGCCCAGGCCCAGGACGGCGAGGATCAGGACCGGCAGCGGGCGGCGCAGTACGAACCGGGCCCAGCGGGTGCCCAGGTTGCCCCGGCCCGATTCCTGCTCCCCGTCCGCCGGGGCGGCGGCCGGGGTGTGCCGGCCGTTCTTGAGGGCCTTGCGGGCGCTGCGGGAGAGGACGGCGTTGGGCCAGAACGCCAGGCACGCGGGGACGAGGGTCAGCGCGGCCAGTACGGCGACCGCGACCGCGCCCGCGGCGGCCAGGCCCATCTGCGTGAGCATCGGGATCCCGACGACGGACAGGCCCGCCAGGGCGATCACCACGGTCAGGCCGGCGAAGACCACCGAGGAGCCGGCGGTGCCCACCGCCCGGCCCGTCGCCTCCTTCGGGGAGCGGCCCCGGGCGCGTTCCTCGCGGTAGCGGGACACAACGAACAGCGCGTAGTCGATGCCGACCGCCAGGCCCAGCATCATGCCCAGGGTGCTGGTCTCCGAGGACAGGCCCAGCGGGTTGGCGAGCAGCATGATCGCGAACAGGCTCACGGCGACGCCGACGATGGCGGTCAGCAGCGGCAGCCCGGCCGCGGCCAGCGAGCCGAAGGTGATCAGCAGCACCACGGCCGCCACCGAGATCCCGATGATCTCCGCCACGCCGCTCAGGCCCTCGCCGGCCTCCATCGCGGAGCCGCCCGTCTCCACGGTCAGGCCGGCCGCGCGGGCCTGACCGGCGGCCTGGTCCACCGCGGTGCGGCTGTCGTCGGTGATGTCGCCGGAGGGCACCTTGTAGGTGACGGTGGCGTACGCGGTGGAGCCGTCCTTGCTGACCGCGTCCGACTCGAACGGGTCCGCGACCGCGGCCACCTGCGTACCGCCGGACAGCGACTTCACCGCCTCCTCGACCGCGGCCCGGTTGTCGGTCGCGGTCACCTGCTGCCCGTTCGGGGCGACGAAGACGACCGTCGCCCCGGCGCCGTCGGCGCTCGCGCCGGGGAAGCGTTCCTGCATCAGGTCGTACGCCCGCTGGGACTCGATGCCCGGCATCGAGGAGTCCCCCTTGGAGGCTCCCGGCGCGGTCAGTCCGCCCACGCCGACCGCGGCCAGCACCGCCAGCCACAACAGGACCACCAGGCCCCGGCGCCGAGCCGCCCAGCGGCCCAGCCGATAGAGAAAAGCTGCCACGTCAGGGCCTTCCGTATCCGTCGTCCGATAACCACTCCAGACTCGCCCGCAAGACCCCGCCCGGTCGTCCCCCAGCTACGGGCACTCCCGCCTACCGAAACCGCAGTACAGCTACCGCAACCGCAGTAGAAACCACCGATGCCGCGCTCCTGCTCGCCAGACGCGACCCCAAAAACCTGCACACAACAACTTGGCAGGGAACAACACCTCGCTGGCCTCTCACCACAGGGCGCAGCTGGTGGAGCTGGCGCACCAGCACGGGCGCCGTGTGGTCGCCGTGCACTGCGACGCCCCGCTGCCTCTTTGCATCGAGCGGAACCAGGCCAGGCCGGTCGAGCGGCGGGTGCCGGAGGACGTCCTGCGCCGCCAGCACCGCATGGCCCGCTCCGCCCGCGAGTTCCTCGCCGGCGAGGGCTTCGACGAGATCAGGGAGCACCGCACCGGGCACTGACGTTGCCCACCGGCCTGCGCCCCGCCCCCGGCATCCGGCCGGGTGACGGGGTGCTCCGGTGGGCGGCGCGGCTGCCCGGCCGACACCACCCCGCCCGGCACGAGGAGATCCGTCCCATGAAGTTCTGGAACAGTCCCGACCACCGCATCGCCGACACCGAGCACAGCACTTTGACGTTCGACGACGGTCAGGTGCTCGTCCTCGCCGACTGGCAGGTCACCGAGGACGCCCCCGACGCCGACGGCCGCGTCTGGGCCCGCCTTCGCGGTTGGGCCGCCAACACCACCGGAGGCGGCGTCTTGGGCGACCCGTACATCCTGGCGGTCGAGGCCGGTCCGGCGCAGCTCGTGCGCGCCTACCTGCGCGGCCGCGCCCCGCTCGCCGACCTTCCCGTCCATGTCGACGTCAAGGCCGTCGGCGGGCCCCACCCCGGCACCTGGGACCACCCGGGCTACCTGTGCACCGTTTCCTGGCTGGCGCGGCGCGTCGACCATGACGGCCGGCCGGTCCCGGAGACGGAGGTCGGCCTCACCCGCTGGACCGACCCCGCGACCGGCCGCGAGCACGACCTGACCATCGCCCACCTTCCCGAGGGCCAGGCGTACAACCCGCTGGGATTCACCTGGCGGCACTTCGGGCGCTGGCACCTGGGCGTGCCGCTGCTGCACCCGGTCTGGGGTGACCACCGCACCCCCGCCCACGGCCTGGACCACGGCAGCCCCATCACCGACGGCCACTGGGTCCCGGCCACCGAGGCCCCCGCCGCCGCCGACCTGGCGGCCGCCCGGAACAACCGCTAGCCGCCGCAGCCACCCGCCCGGCGGCCCCGTACGAGGCACCAGGGAGAGCGATGGACACCGACGACACCACGGCAGCCGCCCCGCAGTACCGCGCGAACCTCTCCGACCTCGACACCCTCGCCGCCCGATGGGCCGCCAGGCGCGACGGCCGACCCATGCCGCCCCTCGACCAAACGGGCCGCCAGGCCCTCATCCGAACCCTCACCGAAGCCGCCGCCCAAGGCGCCGCTCTCGACCCCGAGGCCGCCCACCTCGCCCAGACCCGCGCCGACCAGCTGCGCGCCGGGCTGCACTGACCACCCGACATCCACCACACCCCCGGCCCGGCCCGCACCCCTGCGGGCCGGGCCGACCTCACCCACGCACAACCCCCCCCTGACCCTCGTCCCGATTACCCACCGTGG
>NZ_JBHUWW010000267.1:0-3936 GCF_042669755.1 Kitasatospora sp. NPDC057223
CGCCCATCCCGGTCGCGCCTGCCGGCCTGACAGACCGGGCCAGAAGGTTCGTCGAGGTGGAGGGCGTTCGTGTCCCTCGGCAGGGCCTCGGGCAGTACCGAGAGACGTGGATCGAGCACGGGGTCCCAGTGGTGGAGATCGACCGGGCCGCGGCCTTCCAGGACCGTTGGGGCGGTCTTGTGCTGCCGCCTGCCCCGTTCTACGAGGGCGGTCCGCGCATCCTGGGCGCCGACTGTCCCGAGGGATCGGCCGCTGAGGGCTGGTTGTTTCCGGCGGGAAGCTGCCGGGTGTCCATGGCCTACGGATTCATGGTTGGCTCCGGCGGCGCATTCGGGATCAATGCCTACCACTGGACACCGCTGCATGCCAGCACGGACGGATGGGTGGAGTCCTTGGCGCTCGCCGCCCATGCCAGTCGCTGCGCCAAGACCGTGACAAGGATCAAGGGGAAGGCCGTCGAGTCATTGAACCTCGCCGGCTTCGAGCCGGTGCCTGAAGTACAGGGCGTGACGGACACGTGGTGGCGGGGCAAGGACTCGCTCATCGCCCTCTACCGAGGCGAGGCCGTCGGCCTGGACGCTCCACGATGCCTTGAAGCCCACGTGTACGGCGGCCTCGACGAGTGGGGGCTCCACGGCGGCTGATCGCCGTCACCCCTGCGGCCCGCTGATCTTTGGGGCAGTTGTACTCGCCCGGCACCCCGCGGCGTCAGGCCGAAGCCATCAAGGGCTCAGTGGTTCTCGTGATCGACTCTTGCTTCGGATGCATCGAGCCAGTTGAGGTACCACTCGGAGAACCTGACCCGCGCGTCTGGAGGGCCAAGTGGTGTGAGGCCGGCGTCCGTGGGCCGATCATCGAACCATACGCTGCCCCGTTCGGCGCCGCTGACGACCAACCAGTCGTAGGTGCCGCAACCCTCGTGGCCCAGGCACACCGCGCCGGTAGTCAGTTGGCCAAACAGGGCTTCTCCCTCGTCATCCCAGGCGCGGAATGCTCGGAGGTACTCCTCACGGCTGTCGAACGCCTGCTCCACAGGCTCCTGAGCGACCTGCTCAGCCAGAGCCTCCACAATGACGTCATGCCGTGGAAACGGCAGATGGAGTTGGTCAAGGTCGGATTCCGCTCCCGGGCCGCTCCAGCTCCAGGCGCCGCCCTCCTGTATCAATGAGCTGATCCCGTAGGCCGGACCCGCGCCGCCAGCACCGACCTGGACCAGGAAGGCGCGGTAGTCCTCTGGCAAAGACACCCGAAGTTGTGCCTCGGCCTCGCTGATCTGCTCTTCCAAGAGAGGTGCGGCCAAACGGAATTGATGGCCTTGGGCACCGTACAGATTCCAGGCACCGAAGACCACCTGTGCCTTATCCTTCCGCGCGAGCGCTTCGATACGCTCGCGCACCCCGCTCCAGTCCGTAGTAACCATGCACGGCAGGTTAGGCCAGGAAGAGTGCCACTATCGAGCGAGGCCACAGCCCGTGGACCAGGAGCTTCGCCGCAGAGTCCAGCAGGAGGCTGCCGCGTGCAGTCGGCATCTCCCTCGGCAACGCCGGGCATCGGTACCGCAGCGGCCATCCTCGCTGCCGCGCCGTCGAGGCCCGACTTGACTGGTGCAGAGAAAACCCGGACAACACGGCCAGGGCCTCGATGCGGTCACCTTCCCGGGTTACCGACCGGGCGGCAGCGCGTCAGCCGCAGCGGCCTTGGCCGAGGCGAGCGCGTCGGCCACCAGGGCGGCCCTGGCGGTCAACGGGGTGATCTCACCAGCCACACCCCGGGCGGTGGCCGTCTCGGCGACCAGGTCCAGGAGCGCCTCGCTTCTGGCCTCCAGCTGCTCCATCGTCTGGCGTTGCGCCGCGATCCGGTCGACCTCTTGGACCTGACGGGCGTACACCTCCAGCGCGGCGACCTGAAGCTCGATGCCAGTGCGCACCCTGTTCAGAGCCTCGCGCTCCCCCGCCAGCAGTTCGACGACGGCCTCGCTGGCACCGTCGGCCCCGGTACTGGCGTTAACGGCCCGGCTGTACCGATGCAAGGACCGGGCGAGCAACCAGACCCGGTCCGGCACCTGCACCCAGTTCGCGGCGCCCAGGCCCTCCATGTAGTCCAGGTGCAACCGGGAGATGAGGATGGTGTCCGCGGCGTGCTGCGCCCGGGCGAACAGCCGGACGGCATCGCCGGTGAGCCAGCTCGGGTGGACGTAGTGCCCGCGGGCCCGCCGCAGGGCCTTCGCCATGCGCCTGTTCTCCGCTATCCGCACGGCGACCACCAGGGCGGCGATGAGCGTCCCGCCGACGAGCAGGAGCAGCCCGGTGTTCTGGACGATGTCGAGGAAATCGTGAGCTGCGGCGTCGATGCTCTCCGTCCGACCCCCGGGGCCGGCGTCGGGAGTCTGCGGCTGGTCGTCCGAGAGCTGCTTCAGCAGCCAGGGAGCCAGGGCGACGGCACCGCCGAGGGTCCCGCAGCCGAGGGAGGTGCGCAGGATCCTGCCGCCCTCGAAGTAGCCGGCCGTCAGGAAGGTGCTCGGCGTCGCCGTCGTCGGCCAGCAGCCGCGGGTATCCGGCGGCCAGGTCGGCGACGGCGGCCGTGACGGCGTCGGGCAGGGCGGGGTCGAAGATCGGATGGGCCTGGAGCCCGTCCATGGGCTTGTCGAGGTCGGCCGTCACGTCAGGGGCCCTCTCACGTCGTCGGATCCGGTGCACCGGGAGATCCCCGCTCGGGCGGGACGGCAAGTCTGGAGGCGGACCGGCCGGAAGCCGCTGAGCCCACGGCCGACCTGCGGGAATGCTAGTGCTCTGACCGCGTGGCTTCACCGGCTCGGGGTGGTGTCCCGAGCCGGAGGTACCGGGTTGGGGCCGTCCTACCGTTCGTCGGGGGTGTTCTCCATCGCCCACCTGCGGAAGAGGAGGAGTACCTCGGTGAGGTTGCCCGGTCCGCATGCGGCGTCGAAGGTCATGCCGGAGGTCCGGGCCATCACCCAGTCATTCTTGCTGCGTTTGAGGTCCTGGCGGGGGAAGTCGTGTCCCTCCAGGTCGGTGTCCTCCAGGTCGATGCGGACGGACCAGCCGGGGTTGTCGAGCGTCTCGATCTTGACACCCCACTCGTGCTCCCAGTCCTCGTTGCACTGTGCGGAGTACCAGCCCTGCAGCCACTCCAAGACGCTCTCGGCTTCGTTCATGGCACGAGATGCTAGGTCAGCCGCGAGTCCAGGGCCGGAACGCAAATAAGGGCCTGCCCCGGCAACTGACACCGGGGCAGGCCCTTACCCGTGCGGGGTGCGGGCGGGCGGGAGAGTCGAGGCCGATGGCGCGGGAGGCGGGGCTGTCGGGCTACGGGAAGGTGAGCTGGTCCTCGTCGGGGACGTCGTCGTTGTCGGTGGCGGCCTGGGCGCGGGCGTCGTCGTGGGCATCGTCGTCGCACTCGCAGACCAGCCGCCCGTCGGGCAGCTCGACCCATTCACGGCTGGCGACGGCCTCTTCGGCGGCGGCCTCGGGGCTGGTGTGGTGGGGGATGTACTCGTCCTCGACCAGCTCGCCGCAGACCGAGCAGCAGGCGGTCCAGCACAGGGAGGGGACGGCGACGCGGGCGCCCGAGCGGGCCGCGCCCTCGCGCCGCCAGGCGTAACCGCGGTGGAGGACGACGGCGTAGGTGACGGGCTGGAGCGGGGAGCCGTCGTCCAGGTCGACGGTCAGCGCGTTGTGCTCGGCGGCGGCCATCAGGGCGGTCGCGAGGTCAGGCATCGGCACGAGGTTGTTCGGGCCGGTGAGCCACAGCTCCCAGTCAGCCGTGGGGGTGCCGGGGCGCAGCCGCTGGTCGGGGTCGGTGGCGAACAGGCCACGGTGGGGAATCGGGACGACGGTCATGGCGGGGGTCTCCTTCTGTGAGGTCGGCCCGGCCCGCAGGGGTGCGGGCCGGGGCGGGGGTGTGGTGGGGGTGCGGTGG
>NZ_JBHUWW010000268.1:0-3909 GCF_042669755.1 Kitasatospora sp. NPDC057223
GCGCGCGTCCCCCCGGTCGCGCGGCCGGGGCCGGCGGCATCCCGGCGCCCGACGGCCCCGCGCGGAGTGCCTCCGCCCGGTGTTCACCCGATCGGGCCACCGGGTGTGGCGCCGGTTGCCCCCGACGGCGGACGCTCACTCCTCGATCGCACCGCCGGTCGCCCGCAGGTGCTCCCGGAAGGTCAGCTCCGGGTGCACCCCGCGGGCCACCAGGTACCGGGCGAAGCCGGTCTGCTCGCGCAGCGACGTACCGGTCCGCATCGCTTCGGCCTGCCGCTGCTCGATGTCGCGGATGCCCTCGGCTGCGGTCGTGACCGCGTCGGCGTCGGCCCGCGGCAGGAAGACCACCCCGTCGCGGTCACCGACGGCCACGTCGTCCGCCGTGACGGTCCACAGCCCGACCTGCGCCAGTTCCAGGCCGTCCGGGTGCCGCGTGCCGACCCGCAGCGGCCCCGCCGGGGTGGCGCCGAGGGAGAGGACGGGCAGCCCGATCCGCAGCAGTTCCGCGGTGTCGCGGTGCAGCCCCCAGACGACGATGCCGGCCAGGCCGGCCCGCTGCGCCTCCAGCACCACGAGGTCCCCGATGCACGCCTCGTCGAGCCGGCCCGCGTTGTCGATCACCATGACGTCGCCCGGCCGCGCCCCGTCCAGGGCCTCCAGGAAGATGTCCACGCTCCCGACGTGACGCACCGGCAGCACCCGCCCCGCACAGCGCATCGCGCCCGACAGCACCCCCAGCCCGGCGGGCCCGCACCGCACCGGGACGCCGAGCCGGACGCACGCGTCGGCGAGGTGCGCGGTGGACAGGCCGGACAGGGCCCGGATCAGTTGCTCGTCGCTCATCTGGCTCGCTCCGAATCCCCGTGCCCCGTCGGGCCGGACACGGGCTGCCGGGCGTCGGCAGCCCACCGGGCAGTCTGCTGCGCCCGGACGGGCCGGGGCAAGGACGACACCCGCTCCGGGGAGCCTCAGCGGCCGCCGAACCCCTCGTCGCTGGAGACCACTTCGCGCCCCAGCGGCATCAGCGAGATCGGGATCATCTTCAGGTTCGCCCAGCCGAACGGGATCCCGATGATCGACAGGAACAGCGGGATGCTGGTCACCAGGTGCCCGATCGCCAGCCACCAGCCCGCGAACACCAGCCAGATCACGTTGCCGACGAAGGACGGGGCCCCCGCGTCCGGCTTCTCGACCGTCGTCCGGCCGAACGGCCACAGGACGTAGCCGGCGATCCGGAAGGAGGCGATGCCGAAGGGGATCGTGATGATCAGCACGCAGCAGATGATCCCGGCGACGGCGTAGGCGATGGCCATCCAGATGCCGCAGAAGAGCAGCCAGATGACGTTCAGGATGAACCCGATTACCTTCATGCCGTCCAGCCTGCCACGCATCCGGTGCCGTCGCCCCGGCACGCGGGGGTTTCGGGGCCCGGCGGGGAGGGACGTCAGTGGAGCGCCTCGCGGGCGTTCTGCAGGCGGTCGAGTTCGGCGATCTCGGGGTGGTGCAGGTCGAAGGCGGGCGACTCGGAGCGGATCCGCGGGAGGGTGACGAAGTTGTGCCGCGGCGGCGGGCAGGAGGTCGCCCACTCCAGCGAGCGGCCGTAGCCCCAGGGGTCGTCCTCGGTGACCTTCTCGCCGTACCTGGCGGTCTTCCAGACGTTGTAGAGGAACGGCAGGGTGGAGAGGCCGAGCAGGAACGAGCCGACGGTCGAGACGGTGTTCAGGGTGGTGAAGCCGTCCGAGGCCAGGTAGTCGGCGTAGCGGCGGGGCATGCCCTCCGCGCCGAGCCAGTGCTGGACCAGGAAGGTCGCGTGGAAGCCGATGAAGAGCGTCCAGAAGTGGATCTTCCCGAGCTGCTCGTCGAGCATCCTGCCGGTCATCTTCGGCCACCAGAAGTGGAAGCCGGCGAACATCGCGAAGACGACGGTGCCGAAGACCACGTAGTGGAAGTGGGCGACGACGAAGTACGAGTCCGAGACGTGGAAGTCGATCGGCGGGGAGGCCAGCAGGACGCCCGTCAGGCCGCCGAACAGGAAGGTCACCAGGAAGCCGACCGTCCAGAGCATCGGCGTCTCGAAGCTCAGCGAGCCCCGCCACATGGTGCCGATCCAGTTGAAGAACTTCACGCCCGTCGGCACCGCGATCAGCAGTGTCATGATCGAGAAGAACGGCAGCAGCACCTGGCCGGTGACGAACATGTGGTGCGCCCAGACGGTGATCGACAGGCCGGTGATGGCGATGGTGGCCGCGATCAGGCCGCTGTAGCCGAAGATCGGCTTGCGGCTGAAGACCGGGATGATCTCGGTGACGATGCCGAAGAACGGCAGCGCGATGATGTAGACCTCGGGGTGGCCGAAGAACCAGAAGAGGTGCTGCCAGAGCAGCGCTCCGCCGTTCGCCGGGTCGAAGACGTGGGCGCCGAACTTGCGGTCCGCCTCCAGCGCCAGCAGGGCGGCGGCCAGCACGGGGAAGGCGAACAGCACCAGGACGCTGGTCAGCAGGATGTTCCAGACGAAGATCGGCATCCGGAACAGCGTCAGGCCGGGCGCGCGGAAGCAGATGATCGTGGTGATGAAGTTGACCGAGCCCATGATCGTGCCGAAGCCGGAGAGCGTCAGGCCCATGATCCACAGGTCGCCGCCGATGCCCGGCGAGTGGATCGCGCTGTTCAGCGGCGCGTAGGCGAACCAGCCGAAGTCGGCCGCGCCGTCCGGGGTCAGGAAGCCGGCGACGGCGATCAGGGAGCCGAACAGGTAGAGCCAGTAGGCGAGCATGTTCAGCCGCGGGAACGCCACGTCGGGCGCGCCGATCTGCAGCGGCATGATCCAGTTCGCGAAGCCCGCGAACAGCGGCGTCGCGAACATCAGCAGCATGATCGTGCCGTGCATCGTGAACAGCTGGTTGAACTGCTCGTTCGACATCAGCTGAAGGCCCGGCCGGGCCAGCTCCGCCCGCATCAGCATCGCCATCACCCCGCCGAACAGGAAGAAGGCGAACGCGGTCGTCATGTAGAGCGTGCCGATCCGCTTGTGGTCCGTGGTGGTCAGCCACGACACCAGCACCCGGCCGCGGCGGGCCCGGCGGGCGGGGTCGCGGTGCGGGCGGCGCGGCCTGAGCGGCGCTCGCCGTGCCACCTCGGTCCTCGGCAGAAGGGTCACCGCAGCACACCTCTCGGGCCAGGGATCCGGACCCTGCCGGGGCGCCCCGGCCCGGCGGCCGGGTAGTCGGTCAACCACTACCAGTGACGACGGGCGCGAGGGCACGGCTCGCCCCGCCGGGCGCCCGGCGTTCACCCGAACAGGCGCCCGCCGGTTGCGGGCCTCCCCGGCCCGGCGGACGGTCGAGATCCCACCCGCCTCGCACCCGTACGCCTGGAGGAGCCCCATGAGCAACACGACGCCGACGCCCGAACCGCAGCCCTGGCGGGCCGGACCGACCGCACCGGCCACCGGGGCGAACAGCGGGTGGGTCACCGGCATGGTGCTCTTCGCGGCCGTGCTGATGATGCTGAACGGCCTGATGGACGTGTTCCGCGGCATCATGGCGGTCGCCAAGGACGACGTCTTCGTGTCGACGCCGAACTACGTCTTCCAGTTCGACCTGACCGCCTGGGGCTGGATACACATGGCCATCGGCGTGCTGCTCGCCGTCACCGGTTTCTTCCTGCTCAGGGGCGCCCAGTGGGCCCGCTTCGCCGGTATCCTCCTGGCCTCGCTGAGCGCCATGGAGAGCTTCCTCGCGCTGCCGTACTACCCGCTGTGGTCCCTGGTGGTCATCGCCCTGGACGTCTTCGTGATCTGGGCGCTCTGCGTCTACCGCCCGGACCAGGAGCCGCTGGTCTGACCGCCCGCCCGGGCCCGGTCATCCGAGCCCGAGCGTTCGAGCCCGAGCGTCCGGGGCCGCGCCGATC
>NZ_JBHUWW010000269.1:0-3901 GCF_042669755.1 Kitasatospora sp. NPDC057223
GTCGCCGTGACCCTGCCCGGGAGCGTGATGCCCGGCAGGTAGTCCTCGTTGACGTGCGTCGCGTTGACCGCGTCCACCAGCTCCTGCCGGCGGCCCCAGAGGGACACCTCGCAGCCCGCGTCGGCGAGGATCATCGCGAACACCGTCCCCCACGAACCGGTACCGAACACGGCGCAACGGGTCACTTGCCGGCCTCCTTGGTGCTGCTGTCGTCGTTGCCCGCACTGCCCGCACTGCCCGGGCGGCCTTCGCCGCCCTCGATCCGGCTGCCGGCCGCCCGGTGGCGCTCGGCGGTGGCCTTCACGGCGCGGGCCTGCGAAGCCGTCCGCATGTCGTAGCGCTCGGCCGGCGGCCGCTCGCCGCGAATGCCCGCCAGCACCTCGGTGATCGCGGCCATGATGTCCTCGGTCGCGGCGCGCAGCACCTGCGGGGTCAGTTCCTGCCCCTGGTACCGGCTCAGGTCGACGGCCGGGCCGGCCGCCACCGTCACCTTGTGCCGCGGGAAGAGGTTGAACCTGCTCTTCCCCGAGCCGCCCCGGCCGTACGGCGGGATGATCTCGTGCGCGCCCCAGTGCGCGACCGGGATCACCGGCGCGCCCGTCATCAGCGCGACCCGGGCCACCCCGCTCTTGCCGGTCATCGGCCAGAGGTCGGGGTCACGGGTGAGCGTGCCCTCGGGGTAGAACTGCACGCACTGGCCGCCGTTGACGGCGTCGATGGCCGCCCGGAAGGCCTGCGCGGCGTCGGTGGAGTCGCGGAACACCGGGATCTGGCCGGTCTTGCGCAGCATGAAGCCGATGAACGGCACCGAGAACAGCGAGGACTTGCCCAGTATCCGGGGCGGCCGGCCGCTGTTGTACTGCCAGTGCGCGTAGACCACCGGGTCGATGATCGAGTTGTGGTTGACCGCGGCGAGGAAGCCGCCCTCTTCGGGCAGGTGCTCCCAGCCCCGCCAGTCCGGCTTCACCAGCGCGGTCGTCACCGGCTTCACCAGCACGGCCGCGAAGCGGTACCAGATGCCGTAGTCGGCGTTGCCGAAGCCGGCGTTCGAGCGGCGGGCCACCCCAGGTCCTCCTCATCCGGTGCGGCACACGGGGTGCCGCAGGTCAGTCGCCTCCCGGAGTCCCCTGTCGGGGCCCGGCACCCGGGAGCCCGGGGCGCGGGACACTACCACCCGGCCGCTCACGGCCGTCGGGCAGCCCTCGGGCCGGCCCGGCTCACGTGACCAATCGCACGTCAGCCCGGGCGGTGCGGCCTGGCGAGGGCTCCGGGACCGGCGCCACAATGGCGCCGATGACCCAGGACACGGTACGCCCCAGCGGCGCCCTCTCGCCCCCCGCACCCACCACCGGGTGGTCGCTGGTGCTCCCCCTCAAGCCCCTCGCGCTCGCCAAGAGCCGCCTCGGCCCGTTCGCCGGGGCGCACCGCGCCCACCTGGCACTGGCGTTCGCGCTCGACACCGTGACGGCGGCGCTGGCCTGCCCGGGCGTGTCACGGGTGGTGGTGGTGACCCGCGACCCGCTGGCCGGGCCGCGGCTCGCCGCCCTCGGCGCCGTGGTGGTCGCGGACGAGCCCGGCGGCGGCCTCAACCCCGCACTGGCGCACGGCGCCGCGTACGCGCGCGCACTCGACCCGCACGCCCCGCTGGCCGCCCTCTCCGCCGACCTGCCCGCCCTGCGGCCGGCCGAACTCGCCCGCGTCCTGGGCGCCGTGCCCGCCGCAGGCCCGCGCGGCGGCGGCCGGGCCTTCCTCGCCGACTCCCCCGGTCTCGGCACCACCCTGCTGGCCTGCTCCCCCGGGGCCGCGCTGGCGCCCGCCTTCGGCGGCGGGTCGCGGGCCCGGCACGCGGCCGGCGGCGCCCACGAGATCGGCCTGACCGACGTCCACTCGGTGCGCCGGGACGTCGACACCGGGGAGGACCTGGCGCAGGCCCTGGCCCTGGGCGTGGGGCCGTACACCACGGCCGCCGCCGCGGCGCTGGCCTGACCGGCCGTCGTCCGCCCGCCGCCGCGGCGGGGGCGCTCGATATGCTGCTCCCATGCAGGCCACCGCGTTCACCTTCGACCCCGACACCCGCGCGGGCTCCGTGCTGCTCGACGACGGCACCCCGGTGCCGTTCGGGGCGGCCGCGTTCGACGCCGGCGGCCTGCGGCTGCTGCGCCCCGGACAGCGGGTGCGGATCCGCACCGAGGGCGAGGGCGAGGCCCGCCGGGTGGTCTTCGTGACCCTGCAGACCTTCCCCGACCCCGGCGCCTGACGCCCCGCCGCCGGCCCGGAGCCGGTCCGACCGTTCGCGTCGGATCAGCGCACGGCTCCCCCGGCCTCCGGCCGGGAGGATGCCCGGCGTGGTGCGCCCGGCGGGAACGGTCGGTCAGGCTCTAGCGGGCCGGCCTGACCCAGACCGAGTGCAGCCGGCCGGCCATCCGGAAGGTCAGGCTCAACTCGCCGTCCCGTTCGATGGATTCCTCGATCCGCTCGGCCGCGCCGGTGCCCAGGAAGTGGCGGTACGCCTCGTACTGGTTCCAGCCGAGCGGCAGCACCCGCAAGGCCTGCCACAGCGCCGCGATCGCGTCGGGCAGGTGACTGAAGGTCGCCGGCGCCGCGATGTCCTCGATCTCGACCGTGACCGGCCCGCCGGGCCTGCGGGCGCCCTTCCCCGTGCTGCTGTTCACCCTGACTGCTCCAACTCCTCGTCGAGTTCGGCCCAGACGGCCTGGGCCGCGTCCGTGTACCGGTGCCCGTAGCGGTCGGCGCCCGCGAGCGCGGCGAGCACCGCCAGGTGCGCCTCGTCGCTGAGACTGCCGGGCAGCGCGGCGTCCACCCGGTAGCCGCCCGCCGGACCTCGGCGGACCCGCGGCCTGGTGCCGGTGGCACTGGCGAGACGAATCGCAAGGTCAAATGCCCTGTAGTTGGCACGCACCGACTCTCCCGCGCGCAGGCCGTCACTGAACGTAAATCTAAAGCATTAGATTCCACCTGATGCATTAGATTGTCAACGCTGAATTACCCGCCCTGCCATGCCGGGCAGTGGCGGAGCCTGCCGCCGGGAGAGCCAGATGCCCTCAGAGGTGCCCCCGTACCTGCAGATCTCGGACGACCTGCGCCGACGCATCGGCGAGGGCGAATGGCGGCCCGGAGAGCGCCTGCCGTCCCGCGCGCAGCTCGCCCTGGCCTACGGCGTGGGCGCCAACGTCCTGCAGCGGGCCCAGGAGCGGCTGATCGCCGAAGGGCTGCTGGAGGGCCGGCCGGGCTCCGGCACCTACGTGCGGACACCCACCGAGCGCGGACGCACCGTCCGCTCCCGGTACAGCGAACGGCGCGGGGATTCACCCTTCCGGGTCGAGCAGCGCGAACGCGGGCGGACGGGCAGCTGGGAGTCCAAGAGCTACGTACGGACTCCGGCACCCGAACACATCGCCCGTCGGCTGCGGATCGCCACCGGCGACCTCACCGTGCGCACCTGCTACGAATACCTCTCCGACGGCCGCCCGGCCCAACTGTCGGAAAGCTGGGAGCCGATGTCCGTCACCGCGGACACCCCGGTACTGATGCCCGAACTCGGCCCGCTGGCCGGCCGCGGCGTACTGGAGCGAATGGCGTCGATCGGCGTGGTGGTGGACTTCGCGGTGGAGGTTCCGCGACCGGGCCGCGCCACCGCCGAACAGGCCAATCTGCTGGGAATCCCGACCGGCGACCTGGTGACTCTCATCGAACGCACGTACTTCGATCTGGACGGGCGTGCGGTGGAGACCGCCGACATCGTCGTCCCGGACTCCAAGTGGGAAATCGCCTACGAGTTCCCGGTCGAACACTGGTAGTAATCCGGCGGGCCGCACAACACCGCCGCGGCCGGACGTGAAAAGAGCCGTGGCGGCCCGCCACCCGGAATTCCGAGTGAGCG
>NZ_JBHUWW010000270.1:0-3883 GCF_042669755.1 Kitasatospora sp. NPDC057223
CTGGAGAGCAGAGCTTCGCGAACGATCACAACTCCCACCTCGGCCCCTGTCCCGCCAGGCACGCCGAACCCTGAGCCGGAACCACTACAGCGGCGAAGCCGCTGCGCCAAGGTCCGTTGCCCCGGGATAGTGGCGGCGAAGTTCGTCGAGTACGCGCTCGTCGGCCGCCCTGACGTCCCACAACGAGCTGTCCACTTCGGTCAGAACGATCATCACCTTGTCCTCGGCGAACCCACGTGCTTCAGCGTCGATCAGTTGGAGGAAGGGGGTCGTCAATGACAGCAGCGTCAAGGTGTCCATGCCGCCGTCGGCAGACTGCCCCTCCATATCGACGCAGCGAGGATCGACGATCTCGTCGAACTCGACGCGCCACTTCAGGCCCAGGCCGAAGCTGCCGAGGCGGACGAGTAGCTCCGCCAGGGTCACGTAGTGCTTTCCGTGCCAGGCAGGAAACGTGATCCCCTTCATCCCCACCTCTGCTTCAGCTATCTCGTCGGGCACGTCAACGTCGGAAGGAAGAGCCTCGGTCATGCCCGCACCGTACCTGACCTGCGGCGTCAAAGTTTGATCAGTCTCACCGGAGTCTGACCGGCCTCCGCCGAACTGAGCATCAGGCGAAACGCACGGTCAGCCTCTCGTCCGGCGCGTTCGGCTCGTCTTGCTTGGCAGCTCGGACCAGTACCGATGCGATCGCCTCGAACGCTTCGTCGCCCATGAGGCCCCGGCTGGCTTCAGCGTTCTCCCAGAAGATCTCGACCGGGCGCTCGACATCCCTGCTCAGACGGTCCCACAGGGCGTCCAGGTTGTGCCCGTAGTACGGACCGAAGTCCAGAGGCCCGGCAAGAACCCGGTGCAGGTCGGCCTGGCTTCCGATGTGTGCCCCGTCAACGGTGACGCGCATGATCCTCCACCCCTTCGACCAGCCATCCGATGAGGTTCCTTGCCAGCGAATCTAGTCGTACGGGTAAGCGGGCTGGGGGTGCTGGGTGGCTGTGCCGGTCAAGGTGGAGTCTGCGGAGGCGGACGTCCAGTCCTGGGCAATCACCCAGGACTGGTACCACCTCAGTGCCACCGAACCTTGAATGCCCAGGTCAGTACGACAGCCTGCGTCACGCTTCGGGATCGGCAAGGCTCTCCTGGGTAAGCGTCTGGGGGCGCCACCCCTCACGGTAGTCCGGGGCGTCGTGGTAACTCTGAGCGAGAAGCCTGACTGCTTCGCCCAGGCCAGCAGCCCACCCAGCCTCGAAGCCCCTGCTGCTAGATCCTTCTGGCACGTCGAGGTATGCAACCGATGCATAGAGGTCCGTGACAGCACGAACCATGTCGATCATGGGGATCGTGCTGTCGAGGGTCACATCCGTGTCGGGAGGAGCAAGCGACGTGATCATCACGACGTTGTGCTCGTCCTCGTCGAGACGCCTTCGCACGAACTGGATAAGACCGTCATTCATGGCGATCATCTTTGCCGATGGCCATCTGGTGCGTGAAGCCCTGCGCCTCCGTCGGCCAACGTGCCTGGCCAGACATCCACTTCGTGGGCTGGGGGCAGACACACCTGGAAGAAGGGTCTGATCGTTTGACATCCAACCTAGTCGCTCCAGGTCAGACCACCGCACCGGACTAACTTCATTGTCCAAGGACAGCACGGGTCCGGGCCGGCCCTTCGTATGGTTGGCCCGCCCAGGGGTGTCGGGTGTGGCTTTCAAACTTCTGCCGCTTGTGGCTACCAACGATTGGCCGCCCGACACCCACGCCGAAACCTGAGCCGTAACCACTACAGCGGCGTCTAGTCGGGCCGGATTGCGTTGACCTGCGGGGACTGGATTGAATGAGACGGCCGCGGGTCGGCCGGCGTCCGTCAGGACGCCAGGGTCGTGGTGAACTGGGCGCGGTGCTCTGCCATCGAGAGGGGAGACTCAGAGTCAAACTCGAAGGTCTCTCTGGCGGCGCCGGCGGGGAATTCTGGGTGGTCGTGCCAAATTTTTGCGAAGGCGACCAGCAGGTTCCATGAGGCGCTTGCGTGCAGCTCGGTCTTCGCCGCGGTTTCGGGCGGCGAGGATCGGTGGAAGCGCACCGCCGCAACCTGTTTGGTTGCGGCCAGCCGCAGGGCCGTGGCAGCGCGACGGGCCTCGCCTTGGAGAGAGGCCTCGTCAGGGATTCGCGCAAACAAGAAACCGGCCAGCTGTGCGACCTGGTCCTCGGTAATCCGCTCCACTGTCCCCCCTGTGATTTGTATGCCTCTGAGCCTCGCTCGGCGCCCAGTTCACCACGACCCTGGCGTCCTGACGGACGCCGGCCGACCCGCGGCCGTCTCATTCAATCCAGTCCCCGCAGGTCAACGCGATCCGGCCCGACTAGCTTCGTTGCGACAGGTCAGTCAACAAGTGTCCTGTGCCACCGAACCTGGACCGCGTGCCACTGAAGGTGGACCGACGGCCGTTTGTGACAGTGAAGATGGACCGCCGCAGGTCAGTCGTCCTGGCGTAGGAGCGAAAGTCGCTGTCGGGCCTCGTTGCGAACCCCGGGATCCGTATCCGCCGCCAGCACGCGAAGTTGCCGGATAAGTTCCGCCGCGCCATCACCGGTCATCCAGCGGGGGTCACCGTTCAACTCCGCGACGAGCTGGTCAGCAGTCCACTGGTCGGTCGCGTCGGCTCGGGCTGCGAGCACGGCGCGCAGACCGGCCAGGTCCCCACGTGCCAACAGGGCCTCGGCTGTCTCCGAGGTCACTGCGGTGTCCTGAACGTCGAGCAAGAGGCGGTGAAGGACATCGGCGACGACCCCGATCCGAGGTACTGCCGCCAGCCGGCGACCTGCGGCGGCCCTGGCGCTCCACGAAGGAGAGTCCGCAGCGGCGAGCGAATCACTCAGCTCTTGATCTTGGAAGTCGTTCATGGCACCAGCGTGCCAGGAGACGTCTCAGCCGCGGCGGTCCGTCTTCACTGTCACAAACTGCCGTCGGTCCACCTTCAGTGGCACGCGGTCCAAGTTCGCCGGCACAGGACAAGTCTCAACGGTCGAGAGAGCGGACGCTGTGGGGAGCTGGAGGTATTGTGCGACCCCGCGCAACTGGTCTGGGATGAGGATGCAGTGAAGAGTGTCAGTGAGTTCGCCGGGCTGCTGGGGGAGCCTGTTCGCCAGGATGAAGGTCATTTGATCGAGGAGATCGGCAGATTGTGGTCGGTCGTACTCCCGGAGGACTTCGTCGCCGTCGCCGGGGCTTACGGCGACGTCGGCATCGCAGATCGGATGTCTCTTCTGGGCGCTCGCAGCCTACGCTGGTACGCGGATTTGATGGGTGGCCAGCTGGAGCAGTCAGCGCCTGTGCCCCACCTTGTGCTGCCCTCCGAGGGGGGCGCCCTGCTGTGGGGCAACACGATCGACGGAGACCAGTTGTTCCTCGTCCCGCACGAGGACGGTTCATGGACCGTGTCGGCTTTCCTCCGACACTCGGTGGACCACTGGTACGACTCCGACCTCTCCTTCAGTGACTGGTTCCACCTTGCTCTTGCCGGTGAGATAGCCACCGACTGGCTGCCTGAATGGACCTCGCTTCCCCACGTGCTTGAGTTGAATGAGTAGCCGTGCGAGGGTCCTGGCGTTCTGAGGTGCTGGTCAGCATCCGTGGAGACGCGGTTGGCGCGGTTCAGGCCGCTCCCGGGTTGTGGGTGGTCCACCCTTCGCAGCGGGCTGGCCTGGGCAGACGGCCCGGGGTGGACTACCCGGCCGGGGGTCGGTGCCGGGTCGTCCACCCGCCCGCCCTGCCCTGTTCTCCGCCCGCTCGGGTGCCTGGCCGCCGGCCGTACCCAGCCCACGCGGCCCGGCGTACGCCGCAGCCACCTCTGACCCTTCGCCGGGCCGGGCCGGGCGTACGACAGCAGGC
>NZ_JBHUWW010000271.1:0-3878 GCF_042669755.1 Kitasatospora sp. NPDC057223
AGTGGCACGCCGGCTGGACCGACCACAAGGGCCACCACCACCCCGGGTACTGGCACAAGACCTGGCACAAGGCCTACGACACCAACCGCTGGGAGGCCGGCCACTGGATGAAGACCTGGCACAAGGGCTACTGGGAGCACCGCTGAACATCCCGGCCGGACCCGTAACCACCACGCACGAACCGGGGCTCCCGCACCCGCCGGGGAGCGGGAGCCCCGAACCACGGCCCCGTACAACTCATGAACGACTCCCGGGACACCTCGGCCCTGACCCGTGAGAACCAGCACGGAAGAAGGCCGAGCACCATGACCATCACCGCCGTCCCCACCACCACCGCGACCCGACCGACAGCAGCAGCCCCGTCGGCATCGAGTGGCCGCTCCCTTCCCGCCACCCGCGGCAGGTCGCCCGTCGGCACAGAGCGCTGGGAGGCCGCGTTCGGCACCTCACCCGAGGCGGTTGCACTCGTTCGCGCCGCGGCCCGCGCCTTCTTCGAACGCGTCCGCCCCGGCCACCCCCGCGAGGAGGAGGACCTGCTCCTCGTCGTCTCCGAACTCGTCACCAACGCGGTGCGCCACACCCACGGCCCCGGCACCATCACCGTCACCGCCCTCGACGACGAACTCGACATCGCGGTCTCCGACACCAGCCGCACCCCGCCCCTGCCGCGCCTGCCCGACCCCCAGGCCGGCACCGGCGGACTCGGCCTCCACCTCATCGCCGCCCTCTGCGGCATCCTCCAGATCACCCTCGACCCCGGCGCCGGCAAGACCGTCCACGCCCACCTCCCCTGCCAACACCACCCCGCCGACGCCCCCGGCCACCGAACCACGCCGGAACCCGCCCCGTTCAACCCCCGCCCCCGCAGCTGGTGAACCCGCCGCACAGGCGCGCACGCGGGTCCGCGAGCAACAGCCGAAGCCGGCCGCCGGCGCCGGGAGGTCGGCGGGAGAACGAGAACGGACGGTGGGTGGTCGCCGTCGCGTACGGCGACAGGACGCGGACGCACCGGGCCTCGGCCGCCCCCTCGGGAGGACGGACCGGGGTGCGGCCCGCACCCGGCCGCTCGGGACAAAGCCCAGGTAGGGGCTGCTTGAGGCCGGGAGCGCACCACACTCCGTACCGGGACGCATCGCGGCTTGATCGTGGACGGGAGTCGATCGAGGCTGACAGAAGGAACCGCCGGGACTTCGAGTTCGGGCTCCGTAACGCCTTCAGGCTGTAGAAGTCATCCAGCACCCGAAATCCTGGCCGTACCAGCGGACAGGAATGACCGACGACCGGCGGAACGGACGGCGTCCGACAGGCCACCCCGGGCCCGGCAGCGGCTGCCCGTGACCGGCGGACACGGCCGCGGACGGCCGCACGGCGCGGCGGAGCACACCCAGGGCCCTCGGGCGGCGAGGGGCGGGGGTACAGGAGAAGACCGGAGAAGGCCTGTCGCGTCGCCCCCCACGGGGAGCGTGTGCCTGCGTCACAGCACACAGGGACGGGGACAGCCGCCCTCGTCCAGGCGGCGGGACCAGGGCCCGGAACGACAGGCCGCCCCCGAGAGCGTCCGCACGGGCTCGACCTCGGTTGACCAGCAGCATCCCCGCACCGTTCCGGCCCACCGCGTCGGACTCGATGCCGCCCGGGTGGCCGCCGCCGATGCCGGCAGGTGGCTGAATCAGCTCGCGGTGGGCCGGCCTGGCGGCAGGGCGGGGGAGGTGGTGCGCAGGGCTTCACCGAGTTGGGTGCGGGTGGTGATTCCCAGTTTGGGGAAGATCCGGTAAAGGTGGGAGCCGACGGTGCGGTGGGAGAGGAAGAGCTGCTGCCCGATCTCGCGGTTGGTCAGGCCGGCTGCGGCCATGGTGGCGATCTGGAGCTCCTGGGCGCTGAGCTGCTCCAGGGCCGAGGGGATGCGCTGTCGGCTGTCCTCGCCCGCCGCCCGTAGCAGCTGACGGGCGACGTTGCTCCAGTGCGGCGACCCGAGGGCGTCGAAGATGTCGCGGGCCTGGCGCAGGGGTACGCGTGAGTCCGCGGGCCGGTGCAGACGGCGCAGCAGGCGTCCTCGGGCGAGGAGGAGGCGGGCCCGGTACGGGGGCCAGTGGCCTGATTCGTGGGTGAGGGCGTCCTTGAGGCGGAGTTCGGCGTCGTCGTCGGGGGCGAGGACGGCCCGGGTGTAGTGCAGGCACATCAGGTTCATGGGGGTGGGGAGGCGGTCGGCGAAGGTGTCGAGTCCGGTGAGGAGGCGACGTGCCTCGCTCTGGCGGCCGGTGTGGGCGGCGGCATCGGCGAGGTCGGGGGCGGTCCACCAGCGCATGTCGTGGTGGGTTTCGTCGGTGGGGTCGAAGGCGTTTCGCAGGAGGTGGAATGCTTCGTCGTGGCGGCCCGCCGCGATCGCGGCGACGCCGCGCACCTGCTGGATGCTGACCAGCAGGAAGCGGATCCCGGTCACGTGGGGGCTGCTGCGGGCCTGCAGCGCGAGGGTTTCTGCGAGGTCGTGCTCGCCGCGAAGGGCGGCGAGCATGGCCAGGTTGGTGGTGGCGGACGTGGCCCAGAACTGTTCGCCGGTTTCCTCGGCGAGGGTGGCGGCTTCTTCGCTCTCGGCGCGGACGCGGTCCCATTCGCCGGTCCACAGGCGGCCCCAGTTGCCGGCGCCCAGGGTACGGGCCAGCAGCGCCAGGCGGCCCTGGGAGCGGCAGCTCTCGGCGGCGGTGGCCATGTAGGAGGAGGCGGTGTGGAAGTCTCCGAGGATCAGGGCCGTGCTTCCGAGGAAGCGCATGACGTCGGGGTCGGAGCGGTTCGGTGTCACCTGACCCATGTGGGCGAGGGCGGTGGTGCCGTGGGTCTCGGGAAGGGCGTAGGCGCGGACGGCGAGCAGGCGCGGGTCGTCGGGCGGCAGGCCGAGCCGGTCGGGAGCGGCTGCGACGCTCTCACGCAGGTGCGGCGAGAGGTTTCCCCACCAGCAGCGGGAGGCGGCCCGCCAGAGCAGGTGGACGGCCAGGTCGCTGTGGCCGGACCGGTGTGCCTGCTCCGAGGCGTGCAGCAGGGTGTGGACCCGGGCCTCGTCGTGGATCGGGCCGGGCGCTGTGACCTCCTGGACGGCGGCGAGCCGGGCGTGCTCGGCCGGCCCCATCTGCGCCGGGTCGGACTTTTCGACGAGGCCGGCGGCGACGTGGCGGCGGCCGAGTTCGCCGGCGAGTTCCGCGGCGCCGAGCAGGAGGGATGTCCGGCGCGGTGGCAGGGCGGTCAGCGTGGAGGCCTGTCCCAGGGCTTCGACCGCGGCGGCGACACCGCCGCGGGCCCGGGCGCGGGCGGCGAACTCCTCCAGGAGGGTGGCCACCCCTTCGTCGGTGCCGAGGGTGGCGGCGGCCCGTTGCCAGACGTGCCGGTCCGGGTCGTCGGCCAGAACGGTGGACAGGGCGGCGTGGACGGCGAGCCGCTCGGCAAGGCCGGCCCGGGCGTAGACGGCGGAGCGGATCAGCGGATGGCGGAACCGGACCCGGTGGGTTTCGGGGTGTACGAGGCCCTCGTCGACGGCAGGTTGGAGTGTGTGGGCTCCGACCGGGGCGCCCTCGACGATCCCTGCGGCCCTGAGGAGTTGTCCGATCTCGCAGCCGTTCTCGGCGGCCGCTGCCAGCAGCAGGGTCCTGGTCGCCCGGGGCAACCGGGTGGCGCGGGCGCTGAACGCCTGTTCCAGGCGTTCGGTGAGGGGGACGAGGTCGGGCAGCCGGCCCGCCCGGTCGTCGTCGGCCAGGGCCCGGGGCAGTTCCACCAGCGCCAGCGGGTTGCCGGCGGCCTAGGTTCTGTCCGGCGGATCATGTGATCGCCTCGCGTGGCCCATTGTGTTGGTCGTGGGGCGGGGCGATCTGACGAACGACGAGTGGGTACAA
>NZ_JBHUWW010000272.1:0-3698 GCF_042669755.1 Kitasatospora sp. NPDC057223
GACAACACCACCGTCCTCCCCCTCCTCCGCAACAACGACAACGAACCCCACCACCTCACCACCACCCTCACCACCACCTGGACCACCGGCACCACCCCCACCCCCACCACCAACCCCCACACCACCAACCACACCCCCCTCCCCACCTACCCCTTCCAACACCAACACCTCTGGCTGAGCGCCCCGGCCCGTCGCAACGGCACGCCCTCCGGGCACCCGCTCGCCGACGCCGTGGTGGAGCTCGCCGGTGACGGCGGCGCCGTCCTGACCGGGCGGCTGTCCATCCGCACCCACGGCTGGCTGGCCGACCACGCCGTCCTGGGCACCGTCCTGCTTCCCGGCACCGCGCTGGTCGACCTCGCACTGCACACCGCCGGCCGTCTGGGCGCCGAGCGGCTCGGCGAGCTGACCCTGTTCGCGCCCGCCGTCCTGACCGAGCGGGAGACCCTGGAGATCCAGGTCACCGTCGCCGGTGCGGATGCCGACGGCCGTCGCGAACTCGCCGTCCACAGCCGGGCCGAGGGAACGTCCGAGTGGACCCGCAACGCCACCGGCTGGGCCGTCCCCGGCACGACCGACACCGCCGTGGCCGACCTGTCAGCCTGGCCGCCGACCGGCGCCGCCCCGCTCGACGTGGACGGACTGTACGAGCGGCTCGCCGCCGACGGCCGCACCTACGGCCCCGCCTTCCAGGGGCTTCGCGCGGCCTGGCGCTCCGGCGACGACCTGTACGCCGAGGTGCAGCTGCCCGAGGGCGCGCGCAACGAGACGGCGGGCTTCGCGCTGCACCCCGCCCTGCTCGACTCCGCCCTGCACGCCCTGCTCGTCGAGGCCACGCCCGGCGACAGCAACAACGACAGCGACAGCGACAGCGGTGAGCTTCGCCTCCCGTTCTCCTGGTCCGGCACCGAGGTGCACGCTTCCGGCGCCACCGCGCTCCGCGTGCGGCTCAGCCCCGACGGCCAGGGTGGCATCTCCCTGGACGCCACCGACCCGGCCGGTGGACCGGTCGCCTCCGTCGAGGGACTCGTCCTCCGGAGCGTCCGCGCCGACGCGCTCACCCTCGGCGCCACCACCGCCGGGCCGCTGTACCGGGTCGCCTGGTCCGCCGTACAGGCTCCGGCCGCCGGCCCCGCCGCGACCTGGACCGTGCTGGACCCGAGCGGTCACGCGGCCGGGCTGGACGCGCTGCGCCTGGCCCACCCCGACGGCTCCCTGCCCGACCTCGTACTGGCGGTCCCCGCCTCGGACGGCGATCCCGCTGCCGTCCGGGACACGCTGCACCGCTACCTGACGATCATTCAGGACTGGCTCGCCGAGCCGCGCTCCAGCGACTCGCGACTCCTGGTGCGTACGGACGGCGCCGTCGGCACCTCACCCGCCGACCCGCCGCGCGACCTCGCGGCCGCCGCCCTCTGGGGCCTGGTCCGCAGCGCCCAGAGCGAGAACCCCGGCCGGATCGTCCTGCTCGACGCCACCGACGCACCCGACGCCACCATCACCGCCGCCCTCGCCGGTGCCGGCGTCGAACCCCGACTCGCCCTGCGCGACGGTGAGCTGTTCGCCCCCCGCCTGGTCCGCACGGCCGACGCCGACGACGCGGCCACCGCCCCCGCGCCGATCGAGGGCACCGTCCTGCTGACCGGTGCCACCGGGGCCCTCGGCGGGCAGATCGCGCGCCACCTGGTCACCCGGCACGGCGTCCGCCGGCTGCTGCTCGTCAGCCGGAGCGGGCCCGAGGCCCCCGGCGCCGAGCAGTTGCTCGCCGACCTCAGCGAGCTCGGCGCGGAGGCCGTCATCGCCGCCGCCGACACCGCCGACCGCGAGGCGCTGGCGGCCCTGCTCGCCACCGTCCCCGCCGAGCACCCGCTGACGGCGGTCGTCCACGCCGCCGGCGTCCTCGACGACGGAACGCTGAACACCCTCACCCCGGAGCGCCTCGATGCCGTGCTCCGCCCCAAGGCGGACGCCGCCTGGCACCTGCACGAGCTGACCCGCGAGCTGCCGCTGACGGCGTTCGTCCTGTTCTCCTCGGTCGCCGGTGTCTTCGGCAGCGCGGGCCAGGGCGCCTACGCCGCCGCCAACTCCTTCCTCGACGCACTCGCCGAGCAGCGCCGCGCCGCGAACCTGCCCGCGCTCTCGCTGGCCTGGGGCCTGTGGGAGGGCGCCGACGGCATGGGCGCCGAGCTGAGCGGCGCCGACCGCGCCCGGCTGCGCCGGGCCGGGGTCGCGCCGCTCTCCGCACCGCAGGCCCTCGGACTGCTCGACACGGCCCTCGCGGGCGACGACGCCGCCGTCGTCCCCGTCCGGCTCGACCTCGCCGCGCTGCGCAGTGCCGCGACGTCCGACAGCGTCCCGGCCCTGCTGCGCGGGCTGGTCCCGACCGCCCGCCGGGCGGCCGCCACCGGTCCGACGCGAACGAACGGCTCCGGCTCCACCTCCGTCTCCGCGCTCGCCGCCGAACTGGCCACGCTGGACGCGGCCGAGCGCACCTCCCGGGTCGTCCAGCTCGTCCGGACCCACACCGCCGAGGCCCTGGGCCACCCGAGTACCGACTCGGTGCCGACCGACCGCGCCTTCACCGACCTCGGCTTCGACTCGCTGACCGCCGTCGACCTGCGCAACCGCCTGGCCGAGGCGGCCGGCCTGCGGCTGTCCGCGACCGCCGTCTTCGACCACCCGACGGTGACCGCCCTGGCGGCGCACCTGCTCGACGAACTGCTGGGCTCGGCCGAGATCGTCCCGGTCGCCACCGCCGTCGGCGCCTCGGACGACCTGGTCGCCGTGGTCGGCATCGGCTGCCGCTTCCCCGGCGGGGTCAACTCGCCGGAGGACCTCTGGCGCCTGGTCGCCGACGGCGTGGACGCGGTCACCGACTTCCCGACCGACCGCGGCTGGGACTTGGAGAACCTCTACCACCCCGACCCCGAGCACCCCGGCACCGCCTACGCCCGCGAGGGTGGATTCCTCGACACCGCAGCCGACTTCGACCCGGCGTTCTTCGGCATCAGCACGCGTGAGGCGCTCGCCACCGACCCGCAGCAGCGCCTGCTGCTGGAGACGGCCTGGGAGGCGCTGGAGCGCACCGGCATCGACCCGGCCACCCTGCGCGGCAGCAAGACCGGCGTCTTCGCCGGCGTGATGTACGACGACTACGGCGCCCGGCTGTACGGAGCCGCACCGGAGGGCTTCGAGGGGCACCTCGGCCAGGGCAGCGCGGGCAGCGTCGCCAGCGGCCGCGTCTCCTACGCCCTGGGCCTGGAGGGCCCGGCGGTCACGATCGACACCGCCTGCTCCTCCTCACTGGTCGCCGTCCACCTGGCTGCCCAGTCACTGCGCTCCGGCGAGAGCACGCTCGCGCTGGCCGGCGGTGTGACCGTGATGGCGACGCCCGCGACGTTCGTGGAGTTCAGCCGCCAGCGCGGCCTGGCCCCCGACGGCCGCTGCAAGCCCTTCGCCGCCGGCGCCGACGGGACGGCCTGGGGCGAGGGCGCAGGCCTGCTCGTCCTCGAACGACTGGCGGACGCGCGGCGCAACGGGCACCCGGTGCTGGCGGTCCTGCGCGGCTCGGCGGTGAACCAGGACGGTGCGAGCAACGGCCTGACCGCGCCGAACGGGCCTTCGCAGCAGCGGGTCATCCGCCAGGCCCTCGCCAACGCCGACCTCACCGTCGACCAGGTCGACGTCGTCGAAGCCCA
>NZ_JBHUWW010000273.1:0-3695 GCF_042669755.1 Kitasatospora sp. NPDC057223
CCCCGGGCCCCCCCTCGCCGCGGGGGGCCCGCGCCGGCGCGCGGGCGGGCCCGGGCCCGGGCGCCGGACCGCCGCGACTACGCCTCGGGCGTCTCCGCGCCCCCGTGCTTCTCCAGCGCCTCGTGCGTCACCCGGGCCGGGTCCTCGGGGCTCGGCGGCAGCGGGCGCAGCTCGGCGGGCAGGGTCTGGTAGGTGGTCACGGCCGGCGGCTGGTTCGTCCCGCGAAGCGAGTACGGGACGACGTCCTCGTCCCGATGGGCGGCGATCAGGATCCCGAGCGTGGCGCCGTCGCGCTCGGCGTCGCTGACTTGTCGTCCACCACCGCCGTGTGGAAGCCCGGCTTGCCCATGTGCTCCGGCTGGGCGCGGCCGATCTTGAGCTCGACGACGACGTAGACGACGACGTGGCGGTGCAGGCGCAGGTGGCGGAGGAGCAGGTCCGTCCTGAACTGCTGGCTGCCGACCTGGAGCGGGTACTGCCGGCCCCTATGCGGATGGGCGACCGGGGTGAGTACCCGTGTTGGTTCGGGAAGCTCGGCCGGGCAGCGGTAACGATCCTGCTCACTCGAACGAGTGGCGGGGCCGTCCGGTGCGGACAATGGTCCGGTGACGACCGCAGAGCAGCCCCCCGCCCCCCGCAAGAAGACCGGCCGGCGCCCCGGCGGTGCCGACACCCGGGGGGTGGTGCTGGAGGCGGCGCGGGCGGAGTTCGCGGCGCGCGGGTACGAGAAGGCGAGCATGCGGGCGATCGGGCGGGCGGCCGGGGTGGACGCCGCGCTGCTGCACCACTACTTCGGGAGCAAGGACCGCCTGTTCATGGCGGCGATGGAGTTCCCGGTGGAGCCGAAGGCCGTGGTGGAGCTGGTGCTGTCCGGTGACCGGGCGGCGATCGGTGAGCGGGTGGCCGAGTTCCTGCTGAGCGTGTGGGAGCAGCCGGCGGCGCTGGAGCGGCTGCTCGCGCTGCTGCGGGCGGCGGCCACCACCGAGCAGGTGGCGCAGTTGATGCGCGGGTTCGTGCAGCAGGAGCTGGTGCTTCGGGTGGCGGAGGAACTGGGCCTGGAGCAGGGCGAGTTGCGGGCGGAGCTGATGCTCTCGCAGGTGCTCGGGCTGGCGATGGCCCGGTATGTGCTGAAGGTGGAGCCGCTGGCCTCGGCGACCCGGGCGGAGCTGGTGCCGTTGCTGGCGCCGACGTTCCAGGGGTATCTCGGCGGCGCCTGATTCCGCTGTGTCCGGTGGCTTGACGGCATACGTCTGCGGCGAGAAACTCATCGCATGATGAATTCACTCGCGGGCTCGCCACCCCCGATCCGGCCACCCGCGATCCGGGTCACCGCGCTGACGGTGCTGCGCGGCGGCCGCCCCGTCCTGCGGGAGCTGGCCCTCGAAGTCCCGCAGGGCTCGATCACCGGCCTGCTCGGCCCCAGCGGCTGCGGCAAGACGACACTGCTGCGCGCCGTCGTCGGCGTCCAGAAGACCGAATCCGGCGAGGTCGAGGTGCTCGGCGCCCCCGCCGGCAGCGCCCGCCTGCGCGACCGCGTCGGGTACGTCACCCAGGCGCCCTCCGTCTACGGCGACCTCAGCGTGGCCGAGAACCTGCGCTACTTCGCCGCCGTGCTCGGCGCACCGAAGGGCGACCCGGAGCGCGTCATCGCCGAGACCGGCCTCACCGGCCACGAGCACGACCTCGCGGCCCGGCTCTCCGGCGGCCAGCGCGCCCGGGTCTCGCTCGCCGCCGCGCTGCTCGGCCGCCCTGAACTGCTGATCCTGGACGAGCCCACCGTCGGCCTCGACCCGGTGCTCCGCCAGGACCTCTGGCAGCTCTTCCGCGATCTCGCCGACGCCGGCCGCACCCTGCTCGTCTCCAGCCACGTGATGGACGAGGCCTCCCGCTGCGACCGCCTGCTGCTGATGCGCGAGGGCAGGCTGCTCGCCGACGACACCCCCGCCGAACTGCTGCGCCGCACCGGTGCCGCCGACGTCGACAGCGCATTCCTCGCCCTGGTGGCGGGCCGGACGGAAGCAGCGGCATGAACGTGACCCGTACCCTCGCCACCGCCCGCCGGGTCCTCGCCCAGCTGCGCCACGACCCGCGCACCATCGCGCTGCTGCTGGTCGTCCCCTGCCTGCTGCTCACCCTGCTCCGCTTCATGTTCGACGGGCAGCCGCACGCCTTCGACCGGGTCGGCGCCGCCCTGCTCGGGATCTTCCCGCTGCTGGTGATGTTCCTGGTCACGTCGGTGGCGATGCTGCGCGAGCGGACCACCGGCACCCTGGAGCGGCTGCTCACCATGCCGCTGGGCAGGCTCGACCTGCTGCTCGGCTACGCCCTCGCGTTCGGCCTGGTCGCGCTCGTCCAGGCGGCGCTGGCCTCCGTGCTCACCCTCGGCCTGCTCGGTCTGGACGTCGCCGGGCCGACCTGGCTGCTGTTCGCGGTCGCGCTCGGCGACGGACTGCTCGGCATGGCGCTCGGCCTGCTGGTGTCCGCCTTCGCGGCGACCGAGTTCCAGGCGGTGCAGTTCCTGCCCGCCGTGATCCTGCCGCAACTGCTGCTCTGCGGCCTGTTCGTGCCGCGCGACAGCATGGCGGCCGGCCTGCGGGTGGTGTCGGACGTGCTGCCGCTCTCCTACGCGGTGGACGCGATGAACCGGCTCACCGGCACGGCGGGCGTCAGCGGCGCCCTCGTCCGGGACCTCGCGGTCATCGCCGGCTCGGCCCTGCTCGCCCTCGCGCTGGGCGCGGCCACCCTGCGGCGGCGGACGGCCTGACCCGGGCGCAGGCCCGCACGGGCGTCGCGGCGGCCGGTGAGCTGTGGACGGGCGCCGCGCAGGCGGCCGACCGCCTCCGGGCGCCCGTCGACCCGGCCGCACCGATCGGCAGGTCCGTGGGCGACGGGCCCTGTGGATCGCGGGGCGCATGCGGCAGAATCGTGTTCATGACCGATTCCGACGGCACGCCCCACCCGGGCTCCGCCGCCCCTGATGGTGAGCCCGTATACGCCGACCGTGTGTACCGCTCCGTTCCCGGTGTCATCTCCGGTGTCCTGCTGCTCGCGGTGGCCGGCTGGCTGACCGTCGACGCCGCGCTGACCGGGAGCGGGAAGACGCCCTGGGTGGCGCTGGCCACCATCGTGGTGTTCGGCTTCCCGGTGATCGCGTTCACGCTGCGCCCGGCGGTGCTGGCGAACGACCGGCGGCTGCTGGTGCGCAACCCGTTCCGGACGGTCGTGGTGCCGTGGGCCGCGGTGGAGGGTCTGCGCGCCGGGTACTCGGTGGAGCTGTTCGCGAGCGGCAGGAAGTACCAGGTCTGGGCGGTGCCGGTGTCGCTGCGTCAGCGCAAGCGGGCGAACCGCCAGGCGTCCCGGAGTGCGGCGGCGGGTGATCCGCACGCGTCCCGGCTGGGGTCGCTGGTGCGGCCGAGCATGCCGGTGCTGCCGGGCGCGCCGGATCCGAACCGGGCCTGGTCGGACCAGGTGGTCGCGGTGCTGCAGGGGCTGGCCGAGCTCAACGCCGGCCGGCCGGACGCGGCGGGCGAGGCGAAGGTCGTCTGGTGCTGGTGGATCATCGTGCCGGCGCTGGTCGGGCTGGCCGCCCTGGTCGCGGTGATCGCGAGCTGACGGCGGGCCCGCCCCGCCGGACGCCGACGGGCCCGGCCGACGAGATCTCGTCGGCCCGGGCCCGCCCCAAGAACCGCGGCCCC
>NZ_JBHUWW010000274.1:0-3676 GCF_042669755.1 Kitasatospora sp. NPDC057223
GCCCGATCCCACGGGCCGGCCGCCGGCGTGTCCGGGCCGTCGCCGCGCCGGCCGGCCGTCGCCCCGGGCGGAGTCCGCTCAGCTGTCGGCCGCCAGGTCGGCGACCAGCTCGTCGAGCTGGCGCAGGGCGCCCTCCACCCGTACCGGATCCCGGTAGTAGGGATCGGTGGGCACCGGCAGCGATCCGGCCAGCGCCCACCCCCGGCCCCGCGCCCAGGTCGCGTCATCAGTGCCGAGCGCGGTACGGAACACGTCGCGGACCCGGCCGGGCAGCAGATTCCACGCCGGCATCAGGTCGACCGCCGGATCGCCCACGGCCAGTGTGCCGAAGTCGATGACGGCGCTCAGCCTGCCGTCGGCCACCAGGAGGTTCCCCGACCCGAGATCGCCGTGGATCCAGACCGGCGGGCGGTGCCAGGCGGGCGCCGCGAGCGCCGCCTCCCAGACGGCCGTGACGGCGGCGGTGTCGATCAGGCCCTTCAACGCGGCGATCTTCGGGCGGACCCGCGCCTCGGAGGCCAGCGAGTCGCGGGGATCTCCCATCGGCACGCCCCGGAACGCGTTGCTCCACCGCGGCCCCGGCCCGTCGGCCGGGTCCGCCTGCTGCAGGGCCGTGACGAACCCGGCCAGTTCGGTGGCGGCCAGCGCCGGATCGGTGAACCCGCCGACGGCCGCGGACTCGCCCGGGAGCCACCGGTAGACCGACCAGGCCCACGGATAGCCCTCCCCCGGACGCCCCAGCCCGAGCGGCTCGGAGACCGGCAGCGGCAGCTGCGGAGCGAGCCACGGCAGCCACCGGTGCTCCCGCTCCACCTGCCCGGCCCAGCGCGGGAACCGGGGCAGCCGGACGGACATCTGCTCACCCAGCCGGAACATCGCGTTGTCCATGCCCGGCACCGGGACCGGCGAGAGCGGCAGCCGCGCCCACTGCGGGAACTGCGCCAGCAGCAGCCGGCGGACCAGCGGCACATCGATCGTCACGTCGTCCGAACCGTCTGCCGGCACTCGCGTCTCCTCGGCACCTGGACCTGCTCGCTCCGCGCCCCCGGAACGGCGGGCCACTGCCGTGTTCCGCCCCGTCCGACGCCGGACCCGGCCATCCTGCCGTGGCGCCGCCGCCGCACCAACCGGTTTTCGGCACTCCGGCGGGCGCCGGCGGGGTGCGTCCCCCGACTGCGCCGGGCGACGCGCGGTTGCCGGTGCCGGGTGCCACGCTGGCCGGGCAAGGGATACCCGAAGGGAATCACCATGATCACCACTGACTACGTGCCCGGCACCCCCTGCTGGGTCGACCTCGGTGCCCCCGACGTCGCCGCCACGGCCGGTTTCTACCGGACGGTGTTCGGCTGGGAGTTCGAGTCCTACGGCGCGGAGGCCGGGGACTACGGCGCGTTCAAGGCGGGCGGAAAGACCGTCGGCGCGATCGGCCCGCTGACCGAGCAGGGCGCGCGCTCCGCCTGGACGATCTACTTCCAGACCCCCGACGCCGATGCCGCCGCCCAGGCCGTCGAGAAGGCCGGCGGCAGCGTCCGGGCCGCGCCGTTCGACGTCATGGGCGAGGGCCGGATGGCCCAGTTCACCGACCCGCAGGGCGGCCAGTTCGCGGTCTGGCAGCCCGGCAGCACCAAGGGCCTCGAAGCCGTGGACGACACCGGCAGCCTGAGCTGGACCGAGCTCTACACTCCCAACGCCGCCGGAGCCAAGGCCTTCTACGGCAGCGTCTTCGGCTGGAGCACCCAGGACATGCCGCTCCCCGGTGGCAACGAGGGGACGTACGTCATCCTCACGCCGGCGGGCCAGCCGCCCGAGCGGATGTTCGGCGGCCTGATGGAAATGCCGTCCGAGTACCTCACGCTGGCCGGCGGCAAGGCCTACTGGCACCCGGTGTTCAACACCGCGGACTGCGACGCCACCGTCGCCCGGGTGACCGCGAACGGCGGCAGCGTGCAGATGGGCCCGGAGGACGCCGAGGGCGTCGGCCGGATGGCCGTCTGCCTCGACCCGAACGGCGCGGACTTCGTCCTGCTCACCCCCGAGCCGACTCCAGGGAGTTGACCACCGCAGCGCCGACAGGGAGGCCCCGCGCACATCGTGCGCGGGGCCTCCCCTTTCGTTCGTTCCCGACCGTCGCGCCCGCCGTGTCCGCTGGTCGCGGGTCAACGGTTGGTCAAATGTTCGACGGCGCAGGCTCAGCGGGGGCTCAGGCCTTGACCTCCCAACTGGTCTAGTCCAACTTAGGGGCAAGCCGATCCGCCCGCTGCCCCGCGCCAGAGTCCCCCGAACGGCGTACGGGCCACGGCCTCCCACACCATGGGCGGCGGCCTCCCCCACAGCCTGCACGGACGAGAGGTTCACCATGGAAAGAAACCAGCCTCCGGTGACACCCGCACCCTTCGCCGGCCGCCGCCGGCGGCGCGGCGTCATCACCGGCGTTGCCGCGTTCGGCCTGCTGGCCGGCGGCCTGACCGCGCTGGCCACCGGCGGGTCCGCGAACGCCGCGGCCACCGCCACCACCGCGCTCAGCAGCAACTGGTACGCCTCCGCACCGTACTTGATGCCCGAGGACAACAACCCGCCGGACGCCGCGGCCGTCATGGACGCCACCGGCCAGAAGGCCTTCCAGCTCGCCTTCATCCTCGACTCCGGCGGCTGCAACCCCGCCTGGGGCGGCACCTCCTCGATCGACACCGACACCACCATGCCCGCGGTGATCCAGAAGATCCGCAGCAAGGGCGGCGACGTCTCGGTCTCCGTCGGCGGCTACGGCGGCAACAAGCTCGGCCAGAGCTGCGGCACCCCCGAGGCGACCGCGGCCGGCTACCAGAAGGTCATCACCAAGTACGGCCTCAAGGCGATCGACTTCGACCTGGAGGAGCCGGAGTACGAGAACACCGCGGCCATCCACAACGAGATCGGCGCGGCCCGGATCCTCCAGCAGAACAACCCCGGCCTGTACGTCTCGATCACCACCGCCGGCACCAACGCCGGGACGGGCTGGTTCGGCACGCAGATGCTCAACGAGGCCAAGTCGCAGGGCTTCACGCCGAACAACTTCTCCATCATGCCGTTCGACGGCGGGTTCAACGGCGCCGCCGCGCAGACCGACGCGCTGGTCAAGTTCAACGCCCTGCTGCGCACCACCTTCGGCTGGAGCGAGGCCACCGCCTACGCCCACGAGGGCGTGTCCCTGATGAACGGCCGCACCGACGCGGCGGAGTACTTCCGGCAGGCCGACTTCCAGACCGTGCTGGACTTCGCGACCGCCCACGGCCTGGCGCGGTACACCTACTGGTCCGTCAACCGCGACCGGCAGTGCGCCGGCACCGTGGACCCGGGCCTGTCCGGCTCCTGCTCCAGCGTGGCCCAGGCCGACTGGGACTTCACCAAGTACACCGTGAAGTTCGCCGGAGCCACCCCGCCCACCAGCCCGAGCCCCACGGCGACCGCGACCACCAGCGCCACCGCGACCGCCTCGCCGACCACCCCGGGCTCCTGCACCGCTCCGGCCTGGAGCGCCACCGCCACCTACCTCGCGAACGCGAAGGTCTCCTACAACGGCCGCAACTACCACGCCAAGTGGTGGACGCTGAACGAGATCCCGACCGCCAGCGGCCAGTGGGGCGTCTGGGGCGACGACAGCCCCTGCTGATCCCGGCGCGCCGCCGGCCCGCGTGGG
>NZ_JBHUWW010000275.1:0-3632 GCF_042669755.1 Kitasatospora sp. NPDC057223
CCCGACGGGAGTTGACCTCCCGTCGGGCGCGCCCGCAGGGTGAGACGGCCTTGTGAGACACCGAGTCAGTGCGCCAGCATGGGCGCCATGGACCGCCACGCCCACCTGAGCCGTCGACTCGACGTCGACCTGGCCCGGGCGTGCTCCGCGATCTGTCGCCGCGCTGTGTGAACCCAGCGCGGTGACCCCGCCCGGCTCCCTGCCGGGCCCTCTTGTCCTGCCTGCGGGCCGGGCGGTGTGCACCGCCGCACCCACTCACTCGACCCACGGACGGGACACCCATGCGCCTCACCCTGCCCTCGCGCGCCGCCGTACTCGCCGCTGCCGCCCTGCTCGCCGTCGGCGCCGCGTCCCCGGCCCGGGCCGCGCCCGCCTACGGCCCGCTGCCGCCGCACAACCCGTACGCCGGCCCCGACGGCACCGCCACCATGCACGGTGACACCGGCTCCTCGGACGCCACCCCGCTGCCCGGGCCCCGGGCCGGGGCGCTCGCCTCCGACCGGATCGCCCTGCAGTCCGCCTGCCCGACCATCCTGGTCGGCTCGGACGGCTTCCCCGTCGCGCTCTGCACCACGATCTTCGGACTCACCCCGACCGTTCACCTGCTCGACCCCGCCGACGGCGGCTCGCTCACCGAGCTGCCGCTCGCCAAGGGCTCCCTGCTCGGCGGCGTCTACGCCTACCTGGACAACCAGGACCGCCTGGTCGCCGTCGACGGCAACCGCGACCTGCTGCGGATAGCCCACCGCCGGGACGCCGCCGGGCACTGGGAGCTGTTCGTCGACAGCAGGCTCCCGCTGGCCGGCGCCGTCCCCGACGGCGACGCCGTCACCGGGGTCTCGCCCGACTGGCAGGGCCGGGTCTGGTTCGCCACCGGCGGCGGCGTCGTCGGCACCGCCGACGACCGCACCGGCGCCGTCCGCACGCTGGCCCTGCCCGCCGGCGAGAAGGTCGCCAACAGCATCTCCACCGCCCCCGCGGGCACCGCCGTCGCCACCTCGCACGCCACCTACCTGCTCACCGCCGACGCCGACGGCACCCCCCGGGTCGCCTGGCGCCAGGCCTACGACCGCGGCCCTGGCCGCAAGCCCGGCCAGCTCAGCTGGGGCACCGGCTCAACCCCGACCTTCTTCGGCCCGCAGAGCGGCACCGACTACGTCACCATCGTCGACAACGCCGCACCGACCGTGAACCTGCTGGTCTACCGCACCGACACCGGCGCGCAGGTCTGCTCGGTGCCGGTGCTCAGGGCGGGCGGCAGCGGCAGCGAGAACTCGCCGGTCGCCGTCGGCAACGCCGTCTTCATCGCCAGCACCTACGGCTACCCGTACCCGAAGCTGCCGGACGACGCCGGAACCAGCGTGCCCGCCTCCGACAAGTTCTACGGCGGACTCAGCCGGGTCGACGTCCGCCCCGACGGATCCGGCTGCGACCTCAAGTGGGACAACAAGGTGCGCTCCGCCGCCGTCCCCCGGCTCTCCACCGCCGACGGGCTGATCCACACCGTGCTCCGCAACCCCGTCATCCCCGGGACGAACACCACCTCCGCCGTCGACCCCTACTCCTACGCCGAGGTCGACCCGGCGACCGGGGCGGTCGGCCGCACCAAGTACCTGGGCGGCGGCTTCATCTTCGACACCCTGCAGATGGTCGGCTCGATCGCGCCCGGCGGAGTGGTCTACCAGGGCTCCACCACCGGCGTCCTGCGGATCACCGCCGGGTAGCGGGGGCGGGGCGGCGTCCGCGGCACCCGGGTGGCCTGCCACGCCGGTGCCGCGGATTCCGGCTGCGGCCGGGCACCGTGCGAGACTGCGAGAATGCCGTCCCCCACCCAGCGCGCCCTGGCCCGAGTCCCGGCCGGGATGCGCCCGTTCCTGGTCAAGCACCGCAAACTGGTGAAGTTCCTCCTGGTCGGGAGCACCTGTTTCGTCCTGACCCTGGTGGTGAACCTGACCCTCAAGCTCACCGTGCTGGAGCACAAGCCGGTCGTGGCGCTCACCATCGCCACCGTCGTCGCCACCGTCGTCTCGTACGTGCTGAACCGGCAGTGGTCGTTCCGGGCGAACGGCCGCCAGCGCGAGGCGGTGCTGTTCTTCGTGGTCAGCGCGGTCGCGATCCTGGTCAACGACCTGCCGCTGATCGCCTCGCGCTACCTGTTCGACCTGCGCGAACCCGACGTCAGCCCGTTCACGCAGGAGGCCGCCGACTTCGTCAGCGGCATGCTCGTCGGCACCCTGCTGGCCATGGTGTTCCGCTACTGGGCGATGAAGCGCTGGGTGTTCGTGCACCTGACCGAGCGGGCGAGGGCGGCCGAGCAGGCCGAGCAGCCTCAGCAGGCCGAGCAGCCGACGCAGGCCTCCCGGGCGGCCATGGCGGAGGGCTCCGGCGATGCGTGACCAGGACACCCGGCAGCCCGGACCGGCCAGCCAGCAGGGAATGCGCCGGGCCAACCTGGCCCTCGTCCTCGGCCAGATCGCCCAGGGGCCGCGCTCCCGCGCCGACGTGGCCGCCGCCACCGGCCTGACCCGCGCCGCCGTCTCCTCGCTCGCCGAGGAACTGCTCGCGGCCGGCCTGCTCACCGAGGCCGGCCCCGCCGTGCCGAGCGGCCGGGTCGGCCGCCCCGGCACCGCCCTCGGCCTCGCCCCGGACGGGCCCGGCGGCCTCGGCGCCGAGATCGGCGTACAGCACCTGGCCGCCTGCGTGGTGGACCTGCGCGGTGAGGTCCGCAGCTGGCACCGGATGGAGGTCCGCAACCGCGGGCGCCGCCCCGCGACCGTCCTCGCCGACCTGGCCGGACTGCTGCGCCGCGCCGCCGAGACCTCCGGACTGCGCCCGGCCGGGCTGGCCCTGGCCGTCCCCGGGCTGATCGGCGCCGCCGAAGGCATGGTCGAGCGGGCGCCCAACCTCGGCTGGTCGGGGGTGCCGGTCGCGGCCGAGCTGCGCCCGGCGCTGCGCGCGGCCGGCGCGGACGACCTCGCCGCGCTGCCGATCGAGGTCGACAACGAGGCCAACCTGGGCGGGCTGGCCGAACTCTGGCTGGCCGGGCGGCCCGGTGACTTCTTCCACCTGTCGGCGGAGGCCGGCATCGGCTCGGCGATCGTGGTCGGGGGGCGGCTGCTGCGCGGCGCCCGCGGCTTCGCCGGAGAGCTCGGGCACGTGCCGGTGCACCCGGAGGGGCCGCTCTGCGCCTGCGGTGCGAGCGGCTGCCTGGAGCAGTACGCGGGGGAGGCGGCCGTGCTGCGCGCCGCCGGACTGGAGGGCGTGCACGGCGACTGGGTCGCGCTGCTCGCCGAGCGGGCCGAGGGCGGGGACGAGGCCGTCCGGGCCGCGCTGGCCGGGGCCGGCGCGGCGCTGGGCATCGCGGCGGCCGGCGCCGTCAACCTGCTGGACCCGGAGGAGCTGGTGCTCGGCGGCGGCTACGCCGAGCTGGCGCCCTGGCTGCTCCCGGCGATGCGCCGCGAGCTGGCCGTCCGGGTGACGGTGCGACCGTGGTCGGACGACTGGCTGACGGTCTCCGGGCTCGGCCGCCGCGGGCCGCTGCTGGGCGCCGCGGTCGGCGTCGTCCGGGCGATCGTCGCGGACCCGGGGCGGTTCGCGGGCCGCGGCGGCGACGAGGCGCACTGGCAGGCCAC
>NZ_JBHUWW010000276.1:0-3583 GCF_042669755.1 Kitasatospora sp. NPDC057223
CCGCTGGAGCTTCCTCCAGCGGGGCCCGGCCTTTTGGCCGTCCGGGCCTGTAGGTGTCGCCGGGCGGGTTGTTCGCCGAGGGCGAAAGCGAGCGGGACCGGCCCCGGCCCGCTCACTCGTACGGCCTAACGGTCCCGATCGGATGCAAGGATGTGGACGGCCGCGCCCGCAGAGCGGCCGTTCCGCGTCAGAAAGGTCCCCACCATGGCCATCGAGGCCGGCACCCGGGCTCCGGATTTCGAGCTCAAGAACCAGCACGGCGAGCTGGTGAGGCTCTCCGACTTCCAGGGCGAGAAGAACGTCGTCCTGGTGTTCTACCCGTTCGCCTTCACCGGCGTCTGCACGGGCGAGGTGTGCGCGATCCAGAAGGAGCTGCCGCGCCTGCAGAACGACGACGTGCAGGTCCTGGCCGTCTCCAACGACTCGCCGTTCACCCTGCGCGTCTTCGCCGACCAGGAGGGCCTGGAGTACCCGCTGCTGTCCGACTTCTGGCCGCACGGCGAGGTCTCCCGCGCCTACGGCGTGTTCCAGGAGGACAAGGGCTGCGCGGTGCGCGGCACCTTCGTGATCGACAAGGCCGGCGTGGTGCGCTGGTCGATCGTCAACGGCCTGCCGGACGCCCGTGACGAGCAGGAGTACCTGAAGGCCCTCGGCGCCCTCTGAGCCCCGGCGCGGCCCTTCCCGGCCTCTCCGGGGCCCGCCGCGACCCCGGCCGGCCCGGATGTCCGTGCACGTCTTGGGCCCGGTCACTGCGCAGGACGGGAACCCGGCACTACGATCGGGCCGTTGGCAGGTCAGAGGCGCACCGGCCGAGGCCGGCCGCTTCGGACCGCACCACGGGGGCACCACGACGTGCCTCCCGATTCTTGGAGGACCAGTGGGTGTCAGCCTGAGCAAGGGCGGCAATGTCTCGCTCACCAAGGAGGCCCCGGGCCTGACCGCCGTGATCGTCGGCCTTGGCTGGGACGTCCGCACCACCACCGGCACGGACTTCGACCTCGACGCCAGCGCCATGCTGTGCAACGAGGCCGGCCGGGTGGACGGGGACGGCAACTTCGTCTTCTTCAACAACCTCAAGAGCCCCGACGGCTCGGTCGAGCACACCGGCGACAACATCACCGGTGAGGGCGAGGGCGACGACGAGCAGATCAAGGTCAACCTGGCCACCGTGCCGGCCGCCGTCGCCAAGATCGTGTTCCCGGTCTCCATCTACGACGCCGAGAACCGGACCCAGAACTTCGGCCAGGTCCGCAACGCGTTCATCCGCGTGGTGAACCAGGCGGACAACAAGGAGCTGGCCCGCTACGACCTGAGCGAGGACGCCTCGACCGAGACCGCGATGGTCTTCGGCGAGCTGTACCGCAACGGCGCCGAGTGGAAGTTCCGCGCCATCGGCCAGGGCTACGCCTCCGGCCTGCGCGGCATCGCGCAGGACTTCGGCGTCAACGTCTGACCCGTCGCCACGACGGTCGCTGGGCCCCGAGCCGGGGCCGCCGGGTGCGCAGCCGCGCGCCGGGCGGCCCCGGCTCCGTGCTGCGGCGGCTCCGTGCTGCGGCGGCCACCCCCGGTGGCCCTCCCGGTGCCCGCGCACTGGAAGGATGGGGGAGTTCAGGAAGTTCAGCCGGCCGGACCGGGCCGGAGGGGGCCGTGGGGGCATAGAACCTGAGATGCGCCCCGGGACCGATTGGGAGGAAGAACAGTCATGAGTGTCACGCTCGCCAAGGGCGGGAACGTCTCGCTGACCAAGGCCGCGCCGAACCTGACGCAGGTGCAGATCGGCCTCGGCTGGGACGCCCGCTCGACCACGGGTGCGCCGTTCGACCTCGACGCCAGCGCGCTGCTCTGCCAGGGCGGCCGGGTCCTCGGCGACGAGTACTTCGTGTTCTACAACAACCTGAAGAGCCCCGAGGGTTCGGTCGAGCACCAGGGCGACAACCTCACCGGTGACGGTGAGGGCGACGACGAGGTCGTCGTGGTCAACCTGGATCTGGTGCCGGCCCACGTGGACAAGGTGGTCTTCGCGGTGTCGATCTACGACGCCGAGGCCAGGCTGCAGAACTTCGGGCAGGTCCGCAACGCGTACATCCGCGTGGTGAACGTGGTGGACGGGCAGGAGATCGCCCGTTACGACCTGTCGGAGGACGCCTCCAACGAGACCGCCATGATCTTCGGTGAGCTGTACCGCTACCAGGGGGAGTGGAAGTTCCGCGCGGTGGGCCAGGGCTATGCCTCCGGCCTGCGCGGCATTGCTCTGGATTTTGGCGTAAACGTACAGTAAAGGCCCCGTCATCACTCGGAAAGAACAACAAGGGGCACCGCGGGGGTGACCTGACCGGGATTCAGTCCCGGTCAGGGCGTCTCAGGACGACGCCGCACCCGTGGCCCGCCCTGACACCCGAAAGGTAACCAATTCCCGTGTTCCTCCGCACATTCGGCTGGTCGTTCGCGATCACTATCGTCGGCCTGATCGCCGCCGGCCTGCTCTGGGGCGCCGAGGGCTTCGGCATCGTGCTGATCCTCTCCGTCCTGGAGATCTCCCTGTCGTTCGACAACGCGGTGGTCAACGCCACGGTGTTGAAGCGGATGAACCCGTACTGGCAGAAGATCTTCCTCACCGTCGGCGTGCTGATCGCCGTCTTCGGCATGCGCCTCGTCTTCCCGCTGCTGGTGGTCGGTCTGACCGCGCACCTCAACCCGGCGACGGTGATCGACCTCGCGCTGCACTCCGACCAGACCTACAACGGGTCGACGTACGCCGAGTACCTGGAGGCGGCCAACCCGGCCATCGCCGCGTTCGGTGGCATCTTCCTGCTGATGATCTTCCTCGACTTCATCTTCGAGGAGAAGGACTTCAACTGGCTGAGCTGGATCGAGAAGCCGCTGGAGAAGGTCGGCAAGCTGGAGGCGTTCTCCTCGGTCATCGCCCTGATCACGCTCGCCCTGGCCGCGAACTTCTTCGCCGGCGAGAACGCCGAGACCGTCCTGCTGGCGGGCATCATGGGCCTGACCACCTACCTCGCCGTCAACGGCCTGTCGAGCGTCTTCGAGGCCGGCCTGGAGGCCGACGACGAGGAGGCCGAGGGCGCCGCCGAGGCCGGCGGGAAGGGCGGCAAGACGATCGTCCAGGTGGGCGGGAAGGCCGCGTTCTTCCTGTTCCTGTACCTGGAGGTCCTCGACGCCTCGTTCTCCTTCGACGGTGTGGTCGGCGCCTTCGCCATCACCCAGGACATCTTCATGATCACCCTGGGCCTGGGCATCGGCGCCATGTACATCCGCTCCCTGACGGTCTTCCTGGTCCGCAAGGGCACCCTGGAGGACTACGTCTACCTGGAGCACGGCGCGCACTACGCGATCGGCGCGCTGGCCGCCATCCTGCTGGTCGGCATCGAGTACCACATCCCGGAGATCGTCACCGGCCTGATCGGTGTCGCCTTCATCGGGCTGGCCCTCGGCTCCTCCATCCTGCGCAACCGCCGCGAGCACGCGGCGGGCGGCGGCGACCACGAGCTGGTCACCAGCGACTCGAAGTAGCCGCTGGACCTGGAGCCACGCGAAACGGCCGTCCCCCGCACAGTGCGGGGGC
>NZ_JBHUWW010000277.1:0-3540 GCF_042669755.1 Kitasatospora sp. NPDC057223
GGCCGGCGGCGGACCGGTGCCGGGGTCAGGCGTGGCCGAGTTCCTCGGCGGGGGCGTCGGGCTCCACGGAGCCGCTGCTGCGGTCCGGGTGGAGCTGGAGCGGCTCGATGACCAGTTCGTCGAGGATCAGCTCGGACGGGGCCGGCGGCGCCGGGATGACGGCGGCCTCGGAGTGCCCGCCGCAGCCGTAGGCGAACGAGACGATCTGGCCGTCGGCCGGGCCGAACTCGTTGCCGCAGACACCGAACGCCTGGCCCAGCGAGCCGCCGATCGGGATCAGGAAGCCGCAGCTGTTGCAGGACGCCGGGGCGGCCTGTGCCATCGGGGTCTGCGGGCCGTGGGCCTGTTCCCAGCGGTCCGCGGCCAGGTGCAGGCCGAGCCGGGACAGCACCCGGGGGCGGCCGAGGCCCAGCTCCTGCGCGATCGCGCCGATCCGGGCGCGGGCCGGGGCGGGCTGGATCGCCGGGTCCGTGATGTCCAGGTCCTCCTCCTCGGCCAGCGCGGCCACGGAGTTCGGCGCGGGTTCGTCCTCGCCCGTCCAGCCCGGCTCCAGCCGCAGGTCGTCGGCGTCGGTGGGCAGCAGGTCGCCCGGGCCCATGTCGCCGGGGCGCAGTCGCTCGCTCCACGGCACCCACTGCGGGGCGAGGACGGCGTCGGTGCCGGGCAGCAGCACGACCTCGTCCAGGGTCACGTTCTTGGCGCGCGGGGCGCGGGCGACCGTCACGGCCCAGTGCCAGCCGCGGTAGGCCGCGTCCAGGCACTCGAAGGTGTGGGTGACGACCCGCTCGCCATCGGCCTGGGCCCCCAGGTGCTTCCCGACGGCCGCCGGCCCGACTGCCTCGGCCGCTGCCTGCCGGGCGAGTTCGACGGCCTCGGCACAGAGCCGATCGGGGGTACGGCTTCGCATCGCAGCACTCACGGCGTCGATTCTCTCCCAGTTCTTCTGTTGCCTACGGCATGTTGCCTTGTTCCGTCGCGGCTCGGTCTCTCGTCCATTCTGCGCGACCGCAGGCACCTCCGGGTACCGACCGCGCCGCTCGCCTCGCCCGGTTCCCCCCTCGGCGGCCCTGTCGTACGTGCGGTGACGCCCAGGGTGGTGACGCACAGGGCAGGCTACCCGTCAGTCGGTCACCTGGGACAGCCCGGGGCCCGAGCCGACGGCGCCCGACGGCGCGCGGGCCGCGCCGCGCGGGGTCAATCCCTCGTCCCCACCGGCTTTCTCGGGCAGGATGGCTGTGTGGCGGAAGAGAACCCGCCGCAGCACGCACTGCACGCCTCGCAGGCCGGCGGACCCGACGAGACGGCCGCCGTGCCGCGGCAACAACCCTCGGTCCTCCCTGCGGACGGCGACGAGCCGCAGGCGACGGACGGCTCCTCGCCGCCCCCGTCCGGGAGCCCGGACGGCGCCGGCCCCGGAACCGGTGACGAGAGCGGCCCCGAAGCCGGCCGCGAAGCCGTCGAGGACGCCACCGAGGAGGGCGCCGAGGAGGACGAACTCCCCGGCAGGCGCAACTTCCTGGTCCGCTGCGCGTCCAGCGCCGGGCTGCGGACGGGCCGGGTGGTGCACGGCACCGGCCGGCGGATCCGCAAGGCCACCTCCGCCGAGGGCGCGGGCGAGTCGGGCCTGGCCAAGCTGATCGAACTGCACGCGCTGAACTCGTTCGGCGACATGCTGATCACCATCGCGCTGGCCTCCACGATCTTCTTCTCCGTCCCGACCGGCGAGGCCCGCGGCCGGGTCGCGCTCTACCTGCTGATCACGATGGCCCCGTTCGCCCTGCTCGCCCCCGTGATCGGGCCGCTGCTGGACCGGCTGCCGCACGGCCGCCGGGCCGCCATGGCGACCTCGATGCTGGCCCGCGCCGTGCTGGCCTGGACGATGGCGGGCACGGTGGTCGGCGGCGGCCTCGCGCTCTACCCCGAGGCACTCGGCGTGCTGGTGGCGTCCAAGGCCTACGGAGTGGTGCGCAGCGTCGTCGTGCCCCGGCTGCTGCCGAGCCGGCTCTCCCTGGTGAAGGCGAACTCCCGGGTCACCCTGGCGGGGCTGCTGGCCACCTTCGTGGCCGCCCCGATCGGCGGGCTGCTGCACCTGATCGGCCCCGGCTGGCCGCTGCGCGGGGCCTTCCTGGTGTTCGTGATCGGCACTCTGATGGCCTTCCACCTCCCGCACAAGGTGGACTCGGCGAAGGGCGAGGAGCGGGCCGTCCTGCACTCCGAGGAGCACGAGCCGCTGCCGCCGAAGGCGACCCTGCGCACCGTCGGCCCGTCCGTGATCCTCGCCCTGCGGGCGGTGGCGGGGCTGCGCTGGCTGGTCGGCTTCCTGGTGATGTTCCTGGCCTTCCTGCTCCGTGACGACCCGATCGGCGGCCTCCAGCCGACCGTCGCGCTGGGCCTGGTCGCGGTCGCGGCGGGCACCGGCAACGCGCTCGGCTCGGTGCTCGGCTCCTGGCTGCGCACCCGCGGCTCGGAGGCGACGGTCACCGCGATGCTGCTGCTGGCCACCGTCGCGGCCGGGGCCGCCGCGCTCTGGTACGGCGTGGCGACCGTCCTGCTGTGCGCCGCGGCGGCCGGCCTGGCGGCCTCGCTCGGCAAGCTCGCGCTGGACGCGCTGATCCAGCGGGACGTCCCGGAGTCCGTCCGGACGTCGGCGTTCGCCCGTTCGGAGACGGTGCTCCAGCTCTGCTGGGTGGCGGGCGGCGCGGTCGGCATCCTGCTTCCGCTGGACGGGGCGCTGGGCCTGTCGGTGGCCGCGGGAGTGGTCGGCCTGCTGCTGCTGTGGACGGTGCGGGCGCTGCTCAAGGTCCGGGTGCGGGGCCGGGCCGCGACGCCCAAGGTGGCCTGAGCGCCGTACGGCGGAACGGGCCCGGCACCCGGACAACACGCGGTGGCGTACCCCGGCGCAGCGTGATCGGCAAAGCCCGGTAGCCTCTGTGCCATGAGCCTCAACACCCGTGCCATCGCCGTCCTCGGCGCCGTCGTCGTGATCGGCGCCGGCACGGTCGGCGGGTCCATCGCCTTCGCGACGGGCCAGCCCTCGCCGAGCGACTACCGCGCCACCGTGACCGTCGGCCGTTCCTCCCACGAGATCACCACCCCGCTCTGCGGCGGGAAGGGCACTCCGCTCAGCGAGCAGGAGCAGTCGGAGTGCCAGGACAAGGCGAAGACGAAGCTCGCCGCCGGCGAGATCCCGACCTCCGACGTGGTCGCCAGCGACCGGATCGGCGTCGGCGTGACCCCGAAGGTCGCCGACCGCGGCTGGTTCGCGTTCACCAACGGCGGCACGCAGGGCCAGTTCAGCCTGGCCAGCGACAACAAGGGCTCGACCTTCTCCGGCATGGTGCCGGCGTCGACCGCCCTCTCGGCCACCGGCAAGACCCTGGTCACCGTCGTCGAGGCCGACCCGACCACGCAGGACATCTACTCCGTCTGGTACTTCCAGCTGAAGACCCAGACCGCCTGACGGCCACCGCGGTGACCGCACGCACCACCGACGACGAGCAGCCGGGCCTCCCCGAGGCCTGTCTCTTATACACATCTCCG
>NZ_JBHUWW010000278.1:0-3501 GCF_042669755.1 Kitasatospora sp. NPDC057223
CCGGCCACGCCGCCGTGGTCGGCCTTGCCTACCAACTCGCCGAGGGCAGCGCCCGACTCGTCACCGCCCGCGGCATCCCCACCACAGAATCGGCTACCGCGACCACCGGATGACACGAATCAACGGCACGGCGTTACGACTGCCGCGACGAGTACGGCCGGGCTGCTGCACACCCGAAGGGAGCCGCCGGGTCCTGCGGTGTCCAGGACCCGGTCTGCTACGGCCGCGGGCGGCGAACGGGACGACGGCGCTCTGGATGGCCGAAGCGCCACCGCCCCGGGCCAGAACCGCGAGTAGCGCCCTTCCGGAGGTTCCCTCCCGGGGCGGGAGCCTGACTGGTACGCAGGCCGCGATGAAGCGAGGCCGGTGAGGGAACGGGAGAAGCGGCCCGAGCAGTGTCGGATCCCGGCAAGGTGCGGGAAGGCAGCGGGGTTGGCAGACGGCACGGTGCCGGGTTCAGGTGGGCAGGGTGGGGGCTGTCGTGGTGCGTGCCAGGAGCAGGTTCTCGTAGGTGTGGTGGTGCCGGTCGGTGGTGCGGCGGCGGAGCAGATCGGCGGCGCGGGCGGGCTCGCCGGCCTCGACGAGGGCGCGGGCGAGCGTGTCCTGGATGATCTCGCGTTCCACGCGGACGCCGCCTATGTGTTCGGTCCGGCTGCCCAGGGCATCCAGCAGGTCCGCGGCGGCCCGGGGGCGGCCGGCCGTGATCTCGGCGAGGGCCTGCACCACGGGCGCGAGGACCTCGCGGTAGTCGGGGCGCGCGTCGGCGGCGGCGCGGTGGGCGAGGGCGTGCAGGTCCTCGGTGGCGGCCTCCACCGCCAGGGCGAGGGCCAGGTTGAAGGTGTGGAAGATCTCCGCCGTCCCGCCGGGTGCGGCCAGGAGCTCCCGTAGGTGGCCGAGGTCGCTGCGGCCGGCAGGGGTCTGCCCGGCGAGCAGCAGACGCCAGTTCGTGGCGGCGCGCATGCCGACGTCGGACGGTGCCAGGGCCGCGTCCGCCCGCCGGCGGGCGTCGGCGAAGTCGCCGCAGGCGATGGACTGCAGGGCCGCGTGCCAGTTCAGGTGCCGTGCCTGAACCGCGTGCGGGTCCTGTGCGAGCCACCGGTCGAGGATGTCGACAGCGGTGGGGCCGGCGCCGAGTTCGTGCTCGGCGTGTGCGAGGGCGTGCGCGGCCACGCCCGCGCGCGGGTTGAGGGCCAGGGCCCGCTCGGCGAGGGCGTGCGCCTCGCGGGGGCGGTCCTGCTCAGCCCGGGTGGCGGCCAGCCATCCCGTCCACGCCCAGTTGTCCCGGCCGGCCAGGGCCCACTGCCGTTCCACCAGGTCGTCGCCGTACACGCGGTAGGAGTCCTGTCCGCAGGCGGAGAACGCGCCCAGCATCAGCCCGGCCGTCTCGTCGGCCGGCCAGCGTGCGAAGTGGCCCGCCAGGTGCTCCGCCGTCATCAGGTACTGCCGGTGGGTGTGGAGGTAGACCCCGTAGACGAGGCTGGCCTCCCTCTCGCCGGCGAGCAGTGCGTCCCGGTGCGCGATGACCAGTTGTTCCTTGAGAGCGGTGTCGTCCAGGTGGTCGGCCCTCGCCAGGGTGAGCAGGGCACGCCCCACCCCGCAGGCCGGCTCGGCGGCCACCCACTGTGTCAGCAGGGGCAGGGCCCGCCCGCTCAGGGCGAGGAGCTCGGCCACCGCACGCACCCCCACGCCCACGCCCGCCACGGCCGGCGCCTGCGCCCGGCCCGTGGTCACCGACGCCCGGTCACACACTGGACATGAAGACCGCGGTGCAGACGATGCCGCTGTTGCCGCAGTGATTGCGCGGCAGGTCCAACGGCAGTGCGCTCTGGTTACCGCTCACCGCCCCGCTTCCCGCCGAGGTGGAACCCGCACCCACCGTGCCGCCCCGGGCGGCACAGCTGTTGCCGAACACCGCGTTCCCGACCCCGACGACGTTCGCGTGCGCGGCCCCGGCCGGGACCCACGCCACCCCCGCCATCGCGCCCAGCGCCACCGCCCGGCCGACACCACTGCGGTCCCACACCTGCACACCCATCGTGTTCCTCCACCGTCCGGGACCGCACAGCCGCCCCGCCACACCCCGACCCGGAACCCGGACCGTATACAGAGCAACGACACGCCCCAACCTTCCGACACGGCCTACAGGGCCCCGGGGCGGCGTGCAGAGGGGCGCGTGCCAGCTTTTGGCGCTGGTCGGCGCGTCGCCGCATTGCCTCGTGAGTCCCAGGGGCAGCGGTTGTGCTCAGCTGTTTCGGAGGGCGTTGCCGCCAGGGGTGCAGGGGTGCAGGGGGGATGGTGGGCTTGTCCTCAGCGCCCTGCTGTTCGTCCTCGACTCCTGCGACCTGCCCAGCGCGGCACTGTCACCGAACACACCACCATCGCCGCGCTGCCCGACCACGGCAAGTTCGACCCGTTCCGGCTCGCCGCCGGCCCGCGCCTGCGCGACATCTCCATGCCGTCCAGCCCCACCAGGACGGCGCCCGCACCCTGTGGCTGTACTCCCTCACCACCCCAGCCTGGGCCGCCGGAACCTTCCGCAATGGCCACGACGTGCACCAGGTCCGCCAGTACGGCGGCCGCCGCCTCTGGGACCACCTCGAGCGCACCCTCACCTGGTGGCACGACGAGGGCTAGCCCACCGTCGACCGGCTCGGCCTCACCATCACCCCCGACGGCTGGCACGCCTGGCTCGACGACCCGGACCAGGTGATCTGAATCCGGCCGCCACCCGGCCGTCAACGCCGTCGCCTCCGGTGCGGCCTGCTGACGTCGGCTGGCGTCCCCGAGTACGAGCGGATGGCTGTATGCCACGTTTGCCAGATTGAATTGATACGGGGTCAGGCGGATCGGTGGGCAGCGTCCCGGGCTCCGGACGGCGCCCCCACACAGCCGTCTTGGGCCAGCCCGCGCCGCAGGCGTTCACGCCCGGCGGCCGGGAATACACGTTGGCGTGCCGGGCCGCCGGCCCGGGGCAGAGGTCATGGTCAGCCTCCGGCCGGACGGCCCCGTGCCAACTTCCGCCCGCCCGCCGGGCGGCGTGGGTCAGGACGCGGGCCGCAGGTGTCTGCCGCGCCCGGCCTTCTCCAAGGTGGCCCGGAGCGAGTCCCGGTTCATGGTGGATCGGTGCGCCAGGTCGAGGTCGGCGGCCCGCCTGTACAGCTCCGCCTTCGTCAGCGCCGACAGATCCTCGCGCCGTGCCGCAGCGGCGCCGGTCTTCTTCCCCGTCGCACTGGTCGCGGCCCGGGACCGCCGCGGTGATGGCGGTGATCTTCTTACCCCCGCTCTCCTTCAGTCGGCGCTGCGCGGAACGGCCCGCCGCCGGTGTCCGCTGCTCGCCGGGCGGATCAGCCTGATCAGGCGCTGAAGGCCTGGCCGGTGAGTGCAGGTGAACGGGTGCGGGCCCCGACCGGAACCGGTCGGGGCCCGCACGTCGTCGGAGGCGGTCAGTGCTTGAAGGTGTGCTTGACGTGTTAGCCGGCCTGCTTGACGTCGCCCTTGGCC
>NZ_JBHUWW010000279.1:0-3465 GCF_042669755.1 Kitasatospora sp. NPDC057223
GGTTACATTCCGAACCCGGAAGCTAAGCCTCAAAGCGCCGATGGTACTGCAGGGGGGACCCTGTGGGAGAGTAGGACGCCGCCGAACAATCATTCAAGAGAAGCCCCCGCCCGGGTCAACCGGACGGGGGCTTCTTTGTTGTAGGGTCATCGTGCAGAACTGTCACAACTTACAGGAGGCCCCCGGGTGGAGGTCCAGGAGACGCGGGTCCAGACCGATCGCGTCCTCACCATCCCCAACCTGCTGAGCATGGGCCGGCTGGTCGGCGTTCCCGTCTTTCTCTGGCTCGTCCTGTGGCCCGAGTTCGGCGGTCCGAACAACGACGGCTGGGCTGTCGCGCTGCTGATGCTCAGCGGTGTCAGCGACTACCTGGACGGCAAGCTGGCCCGCAAGTGGGGGCAGATCAGCCGCGTCGGGCAGATCCTCGACCCGCTGGCGGACCGGCTGTACGTCCTGTCGACGCTGGTGGGGCTCACGTGGCGCGGGATCCTGCCCCTGTGGGTGACGGGGATCCTGCTGGCCCGAGAGGCCTTCATCCTCTGTCTGCTGCCGATCCTCAACCGTCACGGCTACGGCCCGCTGCAGGTGAGTTTTCTCGGGAAGGCCGCGACCTTCAATCTGATGTACGCCTTTCCGCTTCTGCTGCTCGGTACCGGCGACAGCTGGATCCAGAACGCGGCGGGGATTGTGAGCTGGGCGTTCATCTGGTGGGGCACGACCCTCTACTGGCTGGCCGGCATCCTCTACGCGGTTCAGGCCCGGCAGATCGTGAAGGCGGACGCTGCGGCTGCCGTTTGAGCCACGGTTGAGAGAAGTCGCACGACGACACGGTGCGTCGGATGATTTGATCCGGGTAGAGAAGCTCTGGAACGGTTTGATGGATCCGCAGGGTCCACCACCGCGAAGGAGGACGCACCCGTAATGAAAGCCGTTGTGATGGCAGGGGGCGAGGGCACTCGACTCCGCCCGATGACCTCAAGCATGCCGAAGCCGCTGCTGCCGGTGGCGAACCGGCCGATCATGGAGCACGTGCTGCGGCTGTTGAAGCGGCACGGTCTCACCGACACCGTCGTCACCGTCCAGTTCCTGGCCTCGCTGGTCAAGAACTACTTCGGGGACGGCGAAGAGCTCGGTATGCAACTGACATATGCCAATGAAGAGACTCCGCTGGGCACGGCAGGAAGCGTCAAGAACGCCGAGGACGCGCTCAAGGACGACTCCTTCCTGGTGATCTCGGGCGACGCCCTCACCGACTTCGATCTCTCCGATTTGATTGCTTTCCACCGTGAGAAGGGCGCTCTGGTCACGGTGTGCCTGACCCGCGTGCCCAACCCACTGGAATTCGGCATCACGATCACGGACGACGAGGGCAAGGTCGAGCGCTTCCTCGAGAAGCCGACCTGGGGCCAGGTCTTCTCCGACACGGTGAACACCGGCATCTACGTGATGGAGCCGGAGGTCTTCGACTACGTCGCCGCCGGCGAGTCGGTGGACTGGTCCAGCGACGTGTTCCCCCAGCTGTTGAAGGAGGGCAAGCCGGTCTTCGGGTACGTGGCCGAGGGCTACTGGGAGGACGTCGGCACGCACGAGAGCTACCAGAAGGCCCAGGCGGACGTCCTGGACGGCAAGGTCGACGTCGAGCTGGACGGGTTCGAGATCTCGCCCGGCGTCTGGGTCGCCGAGGGTGCGGAGGTCGACCCGGAGGCGATCCTGCGCGGGCCGCTCTACATCGGCGACTACGCCAAGGTGGAGGCTGGCGTCGAGCTGCGCGAGCACACCGTGCTCGGCAGCAACGTGGTCGTGAAGCGCGGTGCGTTCCTGCACAAGACGGTGGTGCACGACAACGTGTACATCGGGCCGCAGAGCAACCTGCGCGGCTGTGTGATCGGCAAGAACACCGACGTGATGCGCGCGTCCAGGATCGAGGACGGCGCGGTCATCGGGGACGAGTGTCTGATCGGCGAGGAGTCGATCATCGCCGGCAATGTCCGGGTCTATCCGTTCAAGACCATCGAGGCCGGCGCGGTCGTCAACACGTCGGTGATCTGGGAGTCCCGCGGGCAGGAGCACCTCTTCGGCCTGCGTGGCGTCTCGGGCATCCTCAACGTCGAGATCACGCCGGAGCTGGCCGTCCGACTGGCGGGCGCGTACGCGACCACGTTGAAGAAGGGGGCGACGGTCACCATCGCGCGTGACCACTCGCGTGGTGCCCGTGCGCTGAAGCGGGCAATGATCTCGGCGCTCCAGACCAGTGCGATCGATGTTCGCGACCTGGAGAACGTGCCCATGCCGGTGGCGCGGCAGCACACCGCCCGCGGCAGCGCGGGTGGCATCTTTCTGCGGACCACGCCGGGTGTGCCGGACTCGCTGGACATCCTGTTCTTCGACGAGCGGGGCGCGGACCTCTCGCAGGCCGGTCAGCGCAAGCTCGACCGGGTCTACGCCCGGCAGGAGTACCGCCGCGCGTTCCCCGGTGAGATCGGCGACCTGCTGCACCCGGCCAGCGTCTTCGACTCCTACGCGGGCAACCTGCTGCGGGCCGTCGACACCACGGGTGTGCGCGAGGCCGGGCTCAAGGTGGTGGTGGACACCGCGCACGGCAGCGCGGGCCTCGTCCTGCCCAGCATTCTCGGCCGGCTCGGCGTGGAGGCGCTGACGGTCTCGGGGGGCCTGGACGAATCGCGGCCGACCGAGGACGCCGAGTCGCGCCGGGCCGGCCTGGCCAGGCTCGGGGAACTGGTCGCCTCCTCCCGGGCGGCCTTCGGCGTGCGGTTCGACCCGGTCGGCGAGCGGGTGTCCTTCGTGGACGAGCTCGGCCGGGTCATCGAGGACGACCGGGCACTGCTGGTGCTGCTCGACCTGGTCGCGGCCGAGCGGCGCAGCGGCCAGGTGGCGCTGCCGGTGACCACGACGCGGATCGCCGAGCAGGTGGCGGCCTACCACGGCACCCAGGTCACCTGGACGACCACCGCCCTGGACGACCTCGCCAAGGCCGCCTCGGCGGAGGGCACCGTGTTCGGCGGTGACGGGCGCGGCGGCTACGTGGTGCCGGAGTTCAGCGGCGTGCTCGACGGCGCGGCCGCCTTCGTCCGGCTGGTGGGCCTGGTGGCCCGTACGCAGCTCACGCTGAGCCAGATCGACGCGCGCATCCCGCAGGCGCACATCCAGCGGCGGGACGTCGCGACACCGTGGGCGGCCAAGGGCATGGTGATGCGTTCCGTCGTGGAGGCGGCCGGCAGCCGGCGGCTGGACACCACGGACGGCGTGCGGGTCGTCGAGGCCGACGGCCGGTGGACGCTCGTCCTGCCGGACCCGGCGGAGGCGGTCACCCACCTGTGGGCCGAAGGGCCGGACGCTGCGGCCACCGCCCAGCTCCTGGACGAGTGGGGCGCGGTCGTGGACGGCGCGGGCCGGTAACGAACGGCGGGGGCGGTGCGGCAGCTGTCTCGTAAACACAACTGACGC
>NZ_JBHUWW010000280.1:0-3459 GCF_042669755.1 Kitasatospora sp. NPDC057223
CGGCCGGCCCACGGCGAGGGGGCCGGCCGTCCGCGTCCTGCGGCGGTAGCAGGTCAGGCGGGCTCGGCCCCGCTCTCGCGACCGGGCTTGAACGCCACCGAGACCAGCGTGACGGCGACGCCCACCACCGCCCAGGCGATCAGCACCATCAGCGGGACGGCGATGCCGGTGCCGTTGAAGTACGCGATCGACCGGGCCACGTCGGTGCCCGCGCCGTTCGGGAACCACGCGCCGATGGCCCGCCAGAACGCCGGCATCAGCGGCGGCGGGAAGACCCCGCCCGCGCTGGGGTTGCCCAGCACCACGAAGAGCAGCACGGCCAGGCCGATGCCGACGATGCCGAACAGGCACTGCATCGCCATCGTGAACGCGCCGACCGCGAACACCACCAGGCTGCCGAGGCCGAGCAGCCCCAAGGTGGAGCCGGGCAGCGCGTCGAGCACCGGGCCGACGATCAGGGCGCCGCCGATGCCGGCCGCGACGGAGTAGAGCGCCAGCACACCCAGCCGGATCACGGCCCGGTCGGTGTTGGCCGGGCGCGAGCCGGCGCTGATGCCGAGGATCGAGGCGACCAGGTAGCCGCCGACGCACCAGCCGATCACCAGGTAGAAGGAGGAGAGCCCCTCGGCGTCCCCCGCGGCGAGCGGCACCACGTCCTCGACGGCGACCGTCCGCCCCTGGCTCCTGTCGAGCTCGGTGACGATCGTCTCGGCGGCACGGGCCGCCGCCGGGCCTCGGGCGTCGGCCACCAGCAGGGTGTCCTGGGTGCCCGCCGGGTCGACGACCAGGGCCGCGTAGATCTTCTGGTCCTTGATCCGGGCGGTCGCCTCCGCCCGGTCGGCCGCGGTGACGGCCCGCACGGCGTCGTCCGGCACGGCCTCCAGGGCCGCCACCAGCTGCGGCTGCACCTGGGGCGGGGCGACCACCGCGATGGACAGTTCGTGCGGGGACGGGTGGTGCAGGGCACCGACGTACGACACGATGAAGCCGAGCTGGAGCAGGAGGACCGCGATCACCAGCAGCGCTGCACGCGGGGTGACCGCGTCCTTGAGTTCGGCGACGAATCCCTGGGCGGGGGCGGCCATCAACATCCCCTTAGCTGTCGGTTACCTGTGGGTATCAATCAGATGATTCATACCATCAAGTACCTGCGGCCCCGGGGCTCCCGCGCCGGGCGGCCCCGCGAGCTGCGCGATACTGGCCCGGTGAGTGACGAGCAGGCTCTGCTGGCGGTGGAGCGGGAGATTGCGCTGCTGTTCCGGCGGGGGCGGGCCAAGGTCGCGGACCTGTCGCGCCAGGTGCACCCGGAACTGGAGGGCATGGCGTACAGCATGCTCGGCTTCGTCGAGCAGGCCGGCCGGGTGCGGCTGACGGACATCGGGGCGCACTTCTCGGTGGGCAAGGCCACGGTGAGCCGGCAGATCAAGACGCTGGAGGAGATCGGGCTGGTGGCCCGGGAGGCGGATCCGCTGGACCGCAGGGCAGCGCTGGTCTCGCTGACCGAGGACGGGGCGACGCGCTACCTGCGGGTGCGCAACTCCCGTACGGCCCGGTTCCGGCGCCTGATGGCGACCTGGCCGCAGGACGACGTCGCGCGGTTCGCCGACCTGCTGGAGCGGTTCAACGACCTGACCGACGACCTGACGGACGACGTGGCCGAGGAGCCGGCCGGCAACGGGGCCGACGAGGCCGTCGGGCGCTGACGGCGCGTCCGCGCGGGCCGCGGCGGCCGGGGCAAAGACCGGGCAAAAGGTACAGTCGGGGATTTTACTTGGGCTTGAATAAAGTTGCCCGAGTCAACCATTCTCCTTATGGTTGCTCAAGGCAACGAATTTTCGCACCAAAAAGCCGAAGGACCCCGATGACCGTCAGCTCACCCGTCTCGACCGGAGCCGCCGCCACCGACGACACTCCCATGACCCACCGCCAGGTCCTCGAAGCCCTCTCCGGGCTGCTGCTCGGCCTGTTCGTCGCGGTGCTCTCCTCGACGGTCGTCTCCAACGCCCTGCCGCGGATCCTCACCGACCTGCACGGCGGCGAGTCCGCCTACACCTGGGTGATCACCGCCGCACTGCTCTCGCTCACCGCGTCCACCCCGATCTGGGGCAAGCTCTCCGACCTGGTCAGCAAGAAGCTGCTGGTGCAGATCGCACTGGTGATCTACATCGTCTCCTCGGCGCTCGCCGGCCTGTCCCAGAACACCGCCGAGCTGATCGCCTGCCGGGTCCTGCAGGGCATCGGCGCCGGCGGCGTCACCGCTCTCGCGCAGATCTGCCTCGCCGCGATGGTCCCGCCGCGCGAGCGCGGGCGCTACAGCGGCTACTTCGGTGCGATCTTCGCGCTGGCCACCATCGGCGGCCCGCTGATCGGCGGCGTCATCGTCGACACCTCCTGGCTCGGCTGGCGCTGGTGCTTCTACGTGGGCATCCCGTTCTCGCTGGTCGCCATCCTGGTGCTGCAGCGGACTCTCAAGCTCCCCGTCGTCCGGCGCAAGGCGAAGATCGACTACCTCGGCGCGACGGTCATCACCGGCGCCGTCAGCCTGCTGATGATCTGGATCACGCTGGCCGGCAAGAACTACCCCTGGCTCTCCTGGCAGACCTTCGCCATGGTCGGCGGCGGCCTCCTGCTCGGCGCCCTCGCCGTGCTCGTCGAGCGCCGCGCGGCCGAGCCGATCATCCCGCCGGCCCTCTTCCGGCACCGCACCGTCGTCCTCGCCGCCACCGCCAGCGTGCTGGTCGGCGTGGGGATGTACGGCGCGACGACCTTCCTCAGCCAGTACTTCCAGCTGGCCCGCGAGAAGTCGCCGACGATGGCCGGCCTGATGACGCTGCCGATGATCCTCGGCCTCGCGGTCTCCTCCACCGTGGCCGGCCGGCTGATCACCCGGTACGGCCGCTGGAAGGGCTACCTGGTCGCCGGAACGTTCCTGCTGGCGGTCGGCTTCGGCCTGCTCGGCACCGTCCGCGACGACACGTCGTACGGGCTGCTCTCGCTCTACATGGCGCTGACCGGCATCGGCCTCGGCCTGACCATGCAGAACCTCGTCCTCGCGGTGCAGAACACCGTGCCGCGCCACGAGCTCGGCGCGGCCAGCTCGGTCGTCACCTTCTTCCGCACCATGGGCGGCGCGATGGGCGTCTCGGCGCTCGGCGCCCTGATGACCGACCGGGTCGGCCGGTACCTGACCGAGAACCTGGCCGCCGCGGGCGTCCCGTCCGGCGGCGCGGTCGGCGGCGGCGAGATCCCCGACCTGCACAAGCTGCCCGCACCGCTCGTCCCGCTGGTGACGGACGCGTTCGGCCACGGCGTGGGCGTGGTGTTCCTGATGGCGGCGCCGTTCGCGCTGCTCGCGTTCCTGGTGGTGCTCTTCATCCACGAGGCACCGCTGAAGACCGGCGCCGAGGCCTGACCGCCGGCACCCTGCGGACAACGCACGACGGCCGGGGCGGATGATCC
>NZ_JBHUWW010000281.1:0-3323 GCF_042669755.1 Kitasatospora sp. NPDC057223
CGTACAGCGTCCGGCCGCGGCGCCGGCATGCCGCGTCCCGCGTCCAGGCGCGGGTACAGGTGCGCGGTGGAAACGGCGGAGGCTGCCGCCCTTCACCTGGAAGGGCGGCAGCCTCGGGTCACCGGCTCCGGCTACTGCACGGTCAGGCTGTCGAAGTTCGCGCCGGTGGCCTTGGTCAGGGTCGCGCGGACGGTGACGTTCGCCCCCTGCGGGAGGGTTTCGGTGCAGGAGGCCGTCGCCCAGGTGTCCCAGCTGCCCGTGGGCGGCAGGGCGAGGGTGGAGCCCTTTGTGCCGTTGACGTCGATGGTCACGGGGCGGTCGGTGTCGCCCCCGTTGGCGTAGCGGATGAGGAGTTGCCTCTTCCCCGCCACTGCCACGCCGACCGTCCACGCGATGGTGGCTCCTGCGGACGTTCCGTTGAAGTCGGCGTAGCCGGTGCCGGTGTAGCCGGGGTGGAGGGTGTCGAGGATGAAGGTGCTGTCGAACCGCGCGCTCTCGGCCTGGTAGACCGTGCCGCCGCCGACGGCGGGGAAGGCGGCGCCGCTGGGTTCGACGGTCGCGGCGGTGCCCCCGTTCCCGCCGACGGGGATCTCCGCCGTGACGACGGTGAGGATCTTCGCCTGCGCGTCCCACACGCTGCCGGCGCCGTTCCCGCTGAGGACGGCCGCGGCCTCGCTGGTGAAGGCCGGCAGGGTGGCGCCCCCGTTGACCCGCATCCCCACGGGCTTGGACAGGCCGTGGAAGCGGACGAGGTAGCGGCGCCGGTCGGGCGCGCCCTGGTACGTCCCCTGCGGATGGGCGACGACGACACGGGTCGGGGCGTCGGTGTAGGTGAGGCGGGTGACGCTCGTGTTCTGGGCACCCGTCCGGTAGGCCTCGGTCACCCCGTCGTCCTCGACGAGTTCGAAGGCGCCGTCGGCCCCCGCGTAGACCTCCAGCTCCAGCTGCCGCTTGCTGAGGTAGGCGGTGCTCTGCGCGTACGGGTACCTGGGCAGGATCGCCCCCGCCTTGACGAACAGCGGTGTCTCGCCGGTGCGGGTGGTGTACGCGAAGTCGCCGGCGTCGGACCCGGCGTGCTTGATGTCCGCCCAGAAGTTGTACCAGGTGGCTCCGGCCGGCAGCCAGATCTGCTGGACGCCCCCGCCGTCGGAGGTGAGGGGTGCGACGAGGAGCGAGGGCCCCCACAGGTACTGCAGGTCGTGGGTGTAGGCCTGGGGGCGGTCCTGGTAGTCGATCACCATGGCCCGCGCCATCGGCATGCCGGTGGCGGCGGCCTGGTGGGCGAGCGTGTAGATGTACGGCATCAGGCTGTACCGCAGCTGCCCGTACCGCGCGAAGTCCGCCTGCGCCTGGGCGCCCTGGTCGAGCGGCCAGCGCGATGCCTTCCTGCCGAGCTGGGCGACCGAGGCGCCGGTGTGGGGGCGCCAGACCGGGGAGAAGCTGGACCAGGCGACCGGCCAGTTGCGGTAGAAGGCGTCGGAGACCGTGCCGCCGTCGAAGCCGCCGCCGTCGATGTTGGCGAAGGGGAAGCCGCCGAGGCCGGCCGTCTGCATGCCGCGGATCTGGTTCTGCATCTCCTCGTAGGTCTGGCTGATGTCGCCCGTCCAGTAGTGGCCGTAGCGCTGCTGGCCCGCGGTGGCGCCGCGGCTCCAGGTCCACGGGCGCTTGGCCGAGCCGATGTGCCCGCTCCCGGCGGGGTCCCAGCCCTCGCCGCCGACTCCCTTGTGCAGGTTCAGGAAGTAGGCGTTGCGCCCCTCGGCCCAGGTGCGGCCGTCGGCCATCACCGCCGTGTACGGGATCCCGCCGAGGTCGTCCGTCTCGTCGATCCACAGGCCGTCGCAGGGGAAGCCGAGGCTCGGGTTGAGGGCCTTGTCCCAGAAGACCCTCCACACCCAGGCGCGGGTGGCGGGGTTGCTCCAGTCGGGGACGGCGTTGCTGTCCTTCACGTTCTTGAGGTCGGCCGCCGCGAGGCTGTAGCCGGGCGGCGGGCCGGCCTTCCAACCCGCCATCTCGTTGGTGTTGTTGCGGTTGTAGTCCAGCGTCACGGTGACGCCGTTCGCGGCGGCCCACTTCTGGTAGCCGGCGGGGTCGGGCCAGCGGTCGGGGCTGAACTCGAACCAGGAGCCGGACCAGGCACCCGAACCCGCGCGCCAGCGGTTGTCGTTGACCTGGTGGTCGAAGGGGAAGCCGGCCGCACGGTGCTGGCCGATCTTCTGGCGCCACCAGTCCTGGTCGCTCACGTCGGCGAAGCTCTTGTCGGACATGTGGAGTCCGAAGATGGACTGCTGGGGCAGCCTCGGGCGGCCGGTGAGCTGGGTGTAGCGGTCGAGGAGCCGCCCGAACTGCGGGCCGTTGATCAGGAAGTAGTCCACCTGGGGGCGTGCGCCCCCGGCGTTGTGCCCGTCGGCGGAGAACCCGTAGCCGTTGCTGCCGCCGAAGTTGAAGGTCGTGTCGAACGTGGTGTTGAAGAACACCCCGTATCCCCTGTTGGAGAGGTAGAACGGCACGATGGCCGGCGCCTGGTCGACGGGGTTGTGGGCGGCGGCGTCCGCGTCGGCGTAGTTGTGGGAGACCGAGTCACCGGTGCGGTCGAGCCGCGGTGAGCGGCCGAGTACGCCGTGCCCGGCCTTGAGGAAGCGCTCGCCGGCGGGCGGCGGCGCGAACGCCTGGGTGGCGACGGTGGCGTTGGTGCCGCTCCAGCTGATGCCGCGGGTGGCGTCCTCCTTCGCCAGCAGCGCGCCGGTGGCCCGGGAGTAGAACTCCAGCCGCAGCGGCTTCTTGTGCAGGACGACGCGCAGGCCGTCGGCCGCGGCGGTGCGCATCTCGATGGTGTCCGCGGTGACGGTGAGGCTCAGGCTGCCACCCATGGCGGTGTGGTTCCCGGGCACCACCATCTCGTAGCGGGTGTCCGCGAAGAAGGTCTCCCCGGAGCGGGCCGCGTGCACCCGGACGATCTGGTCCCCGTACGCGGTGATGCGCAGCTGCTGACCGGTCGTGCTGGTGACGGTGATGCTCCGGCTGTCGGCGGTGTGCTTGGAGTAGTCGGTGAGCAGGTCCGTTGCGGCGGCGCCGGCCGTGGGGGCGGTCACGGTGCTCACCGCGCCCACGGCCAGCGCGCCGACGGCCGCCGAGAGCAGGGTCCTGCGCTTGATGTGATCGTGTTCCATGGTGTCTCCCATGCGTGTGGCTGCCGGGTCCGGAGCGGCACTCCGGTACGTGCGGCGCGCCGCGGGCGGGGTCGTGGGGGGTCCGGGGGGGGGCACCCCCCCACCCGAACACCTGGGAGGGGCCGTGGTCGTGGTGGGACGGGTCCGTGCACCGCA
>NZ_JBHUWW010000282.1:0-2948 GCF_042669755.1 Kitasatospora sp. NPDC057223
TCAACCAGCGCAGCGCTTGTACGTCAGATCCGACGGGTACTCGCCCGGAACCACTCCCACATAACTCAACAAGCCGCCCAACCCGCAACTCCGGCAGATCTGACGCGGGCTCAGACAACTTGCTGTGAGGAGCCAGAGGCAACCGATACTGTGATGCCAGTCACCCTAGGAGGAATGGCCATGGCTTCACGCCGTAGAGCGTTGTGTGTTGGGATCGATGAGTACCCGGCCCCTGACCGACTTGATCTCTGCGTGGCAGATGCGACCGAAGTGGCCGACTATCTAGGGCAGCCGGAGTACGGGTTCGAAGTGGATCTTCTGATCAACCATGAAGCCACGCGGAAGAATATTCGCAGAGCGCTCGCCTCTGCAATCCAGGAAGATCTAGACTTCTTCATCTTCTACTTTTCTGGGCATGGGATTGTAACGGACCTCGATGCTTACTTGGTGACGGTTGACCATCAACCGCTCGAAGAAGGAATTGAGCTCTCCGACTTGGCGAGATTCATTGATCGAATCTCCGACAAAACTCGGAATTGCCTCACCGTACTGGACTGCTGCCATTCTGGGTCTGGGCAATTCGGCAAGCCTGGCCAGACTCTTACGCCTGAGCAAATTGAAAAAGGAATCCCCGCCAGAACAGAGTCGCGGACGCTGCTTGCAGCTTGTCGGCCGGAGCAGGTTGCCATTGAAGATAGTAAGTATGGCCATGGCCTCTTTACGTACGCGCTACTCCAGGCGCTTTCTGGCGATGCGGCAGACCCTGCCGGCGACGTAACAGTCGGAGGAATTTCGGAGTTCATTAACCGGAGCTTGGAAGAGATCGGCGCCGAACAAATTACGGTCACCAAGGGCGATTCGGCAGGGCGCGTTGTTCTCGCCACGGGGTTTCCGCCAATTTCTAGGGACAGTCTTCCTGGGAGCGACAGGCGGAGGATAATTTCCCAGGGGAAGCAGTTCCTGGAAGATTACACATCGCAGATTCCTAGCCATCCGGACGATTGGAGAGCCTTTGGTCACCGCATGGCCTCGCAGATGCTTGCTCCAACTCTTCGCTGGTTTGAGCGCACTAGAAAGGAGCACCGTGAGCTGAGGGTGGATACCGAGTTCAATCGGATTTACACGGCTGCCACCAATCGTGCCAAGCAGCTGGCAGAGATTGACCTCGGGACTCAAGTGGAACCGGGTACGGTGGTGCGACGAATCGGCGGGGGTGGATTCGGGACGGTCTACGAAATTGAATGCGAAAATGGGGAGCGATTGGCATACAAGGTGTACCATCCCACTGAATATGGGGACCTTGAAAAGAAGAATCTATTCTCAAGAGGTTATCGGGCCATGGAGCAGCTCGACCATCCGAGAGTGATTAAAGTAAAGGGATACACCGAGGCCCCCGTCGGCTTTTTCATGCAGTATGTAGATGGGCCGAACTTCCGAGATATTCCGAATATTATCGAGGATTCTGCAGAGATTCTTCGATTCCTACTGCTCACCGCTGAAACAATTGCCCATGCGCACAGCAGGACGGTAATTCATCGCGATATCAAGCCAGAAAATATCTTGGCTCTTTATCGTGAGGATGATGGAACCTGGCTTCCCTATCTTGCAGACTTTGACCTGGCCTGGTTTGGTCAGGCAACTCAAGTAACAAAGCAAGCATGGGGAAACCTCTCATATGCGGCACCCGAACAGATGTCAAATCCCAAGTCGGCAGCTGCCCACAGCGCCCTGGTCGACGTATACGCTTTCTCGCAGCTTGCATTCTATGCCGTCACGGGAAGTGACCCCGTTCCACTAGGGAACGCGGATAACAGTAAGCTGCTCAGGGAAAAGCTTTCAAGTTGGCCAGTCGGTGCGGCTGCCCAGTCTTTTCTGCAGTGGTATACAAAGTGCAGCGTTTCGAACCCCTCCGAGCGCTATCAGAATTTTAGGCAGGCAATGGATGTGCTTGCGTCAATTGAATCCCAGATTCGCCACTCGGCAGGCTCTTCGGTGACTTTTCGGGGCGCCCTGAACGAGGTCGCCTTCTCCCTCTCGGGCTTTGGCGCCGCTGGCGCCATCAGTGCAATGGGAACATCATTCGCAAGCACATCTGGCCGAACCAGTATTACCCTGAAGGCGGAAAATAGCCGAGTTTCAAACGGTTTGGAAACCTTCGACTTGGTGGCGCGCTTGTCCCTAGATCGCATCACAATCGAAGGGAATAAGTCAAATGATTCCAAGCGCGGGATCTTGAACAGTAGAATTGATGACGTGATTGGCCAAATTTCTGGAGTGCGAAGGAAGCCAGGAACTCAGGGAACCTTCGAGACTTTCATCACCGTCGTCGATGTGGTTGCCGGAAGGCCGGGAATCGAGAGGTCCAGGTATGCTCTAAGTCGGGTCATTGAAGCAATTGAACGATAAAATCTAGTTTGGTTTCCCTGGCGGTCGCCAAGGTGTGGTCCATGTTTGAAAAACACCTTGGCGCCATCGCCTGAAGAAATCGGCAGAAATTCGGCTTGAACTTGAATAATCAAGCTAACCTGGGCGCTGTCCGCCGGTGTTGACGTTGTGCATTGGCTACGCCAGTAGCAGGTTGGCGTGCAAGCGCGCTCCGCAACCTGCCCTGTCACCCCTAAGCTCTTGGCGTTCTAGCCGGTATGGGCCAGGTGGGGAGACGGGGACGAGTGGACAACATAACTCAGGTAGTGACAATCGCGGCGGTACTTCTCGGAGCGCTGACGACCTACGTCACAAACCATCTGATGGAACGAAGCAGGAACCGGGCGACGCTCCGGGTTCGGTGGGATGAGAAGAAACTCGATGCTTACGCCGAGTACATCGGCCGTGTCCGAGCGTCCATCCACGCTTCCGTACTCCTATTTGAGGTGCGCGAGGACCTCCGGTCCATGCCTCGCGGCGAACACGATCTGACCATGGACCTCACGGACGCCGGCGGTGCCCAG
>NZ_JBHUWW010000283.1:0-2900 GCF_042669755.1 Kitasatospora sp. NPDC057223
CACCCTTCGGTGGGCACCGCCCCTCTGTTCCTCTCCGCTACCACTACGCCTTCGTGTACTGCTACGCCTTCGTGCCCTCGCCGGACAGCACCTGGTGCGCGGCCGCCCGCGCCTCGTCGGCGGTGTCCGTCGCCCGGGCCGCCTCGGCCGCGCGGCGGCACTGCGCCAGCGTGTACTTGGCCAGCGCCGTCCGGACGTAGGGGATCGACGCCGAGCCCATGGAGAGGCTGGTGACGCCGAGACCGGTCAGCACACAGGCGAGCAGCGGGTCCGCAGCCGCCTCGCCGCAGACACCGCAGCTCTTGCCGGCCGCCTTCGCCGCGTCGGCGGAGAACGCGATCAGGTCCAGCAGGGCGGGCTGCCACGGGTCCTGCAGGCGGGCCAGTGCACCGACCTGGCGGTCCGCCGCGAAGGTGTACTGGGCCAGGTCGTTGGTCCCCAGCGACAGGAACTCGACCTCCTGCAGGATCGATCGCGCCCGCAGGGCGGCCGACGGGATCTCGACCATGGCGCCGAACTTGGCCTGGAGCCCGGCCTCACGACAGGCGTCCGCGAAAGCCTTGGCGTCCACCCGGTCGGCCACCATCGGGGCCATCACCTCCAGGTACACCGGCAGGCCCTCGACGGCCTTCGCCAGCGCCCGCAGCTGCGTCTGCATGACCTCGGGGTGCTCCAGCAGCGTCCGCAGACCACGCACACCCAGCGCCGGGTTCGGCTCGTCGGCGGGTGTCAGGAAGTCCAGCGGCTTGTCGGCTCCCGCATCCAGCGCCCGGACGACGACCCGGCCCTCCGGGAACGCCTCCAGCACCTTGCGGTACGCCTCGATCTGCTTCTCCTCGCTCGGCGCCTTCGCCGAGTCGTCGAGGAAGAGGAACTCGGTACGGAACAGGCCCACGCCCTCGGCACCGGCCTCCAGCGCCGCCGGCAGGTCGGCCGGCCCGCCGATGTTGGCCAGCAACGGCACCTTGTGCCCGTCCGAGGTCTGCCCCGGTCCGGACGAGGCCGACAGCGCGGCCTTCCGTTCGGCCGCCACCCGGCGCAGTTCGTCCTGCTTCTCCTGCGACGGCTCCACCAGGACGTCACCCGTGCTGCCGTCGACGGCGACGACGACACCCTCGGCGAGATCCGTCGCACCGGGCAGCGCCACCACGGCGGGCACGCCCATCGCGCGGGCCAGGATCGCACTGTGGCTCGTCGGCCCGCCCTCCTCGGTCACGAAACCGAGCACCAGCGTCGGGTCGAGGAGCGCGGTGTCGGCCGGCGCGAGGTCCCGCGCGAACAGCACGTACGGCTCGTCGCTGTCCGGCACACCCGGCATCGGCACACCGAGCAGCCGCGCCACGATCCGGTTGCGGACGTCGTCCAGGTCGGCGACCCGTCCGGCCAGGTACTCACCGGCCGAGGCCAGCAGCGCCCGGTAGGCGGCGAACGCGTCGTAGACACCGCGCTCGGCAGAGCTGCCGACGGCGATCCGGCGCCGGACGTCCGCCATCAGCTCCGGGTCCTGGGCCATCAGGGCCTGCGCCTCCAGCACGGCCTGTGCCTCACCGCCGGCCAGGTTGCCGCGGGCGATCAGGTCCGCCGCCACCGCGTCCACGGCGGCCTGCGCACGCGCCTGCTCGCGCGGCGCGTCCTCGGTCGGGATCTGGGTGGCCGGCGGCTCCAGGGCTGCGGTTCCCATGTGCCGCACCTGTCCGATGGCAACTCCGTGGCTGACACCCACGCCGCGCAGGGTCTGTTCCATGTCCAACTTCCTTTCACCCGGTCCGTTACGGACCGCTGCGCCCGGCCGGTCCTTCGGCACCCGGGGCAGGGCGTGTCCCACTCAGGTCAGTTCGGAGGCCCGGTCCCACCGGTCTCCGGCAGTGCTGCTCCGCCCCGCATCACGAGCGGGACGGAGCAGCACTGCCGTGTTCGTGCTCAGTTCCAGGTGAACAGATCGCCACCCGTGACGATCTCACCGCTCTCGGCGACCGTGCTGAGCGCCTCGGCCGAGGCCTCCAGCGCGACGATCGGAGAGATGGGGGACTTGCCGGCGGCCTCGACCGCAGCCGGGTTCCACTTGATGACCGGCTGGCCGCGGCGCACCTGGTCGCCCTTGCTGACCAGGAGCTCGAACCCTTCGCCGTTGAGCTGGACGGTGTCGATGCCCAGGTGCGTCAGCACGCCGTGGCCGTCGGCATCCATCACGACGAACGCGTGCGGGTGCATGGAGACCACGAGGCCGTCCACCGGAGCGACAGCCTCGGTCGGCTCGCGCACGGGGTCGATGGCGGTGCCGGGACCAACCATGGCGCCGGAGAAAACGGGGTCGGGCACGGCGGCGAGCCCGACGGCGCGGCCGGCCAGCGGCGACGTCACAGTGGTCATGGTGGAGCCTCCCAAATGCAGTACAGCGTGCGGCCGCGGGCCGCGGCAGGACGTCGACTGAAGCCTAAATCATGTCAACTACGGACATCTCGTGACATACCAGCACTCGATCGACATACCTGGGCCCGTCGCTCCCCGGGGTGGTCACCACGCAGGGTGAGGGTTGGGGAGTGCCAGGCGGGCTGCCTCGCGACCGCAAGTGGTCTAGTCCTCTTGCTCGACGCGCCGCACTCTACGGCATTCGAGCGAGCGCCGACCATCGCGCTGAGCAGGGGCGGGTCCCCGAAACAGGGGCCATGTGGGTGACGCTCGGTGCGCCCCGATTAGGTGTCCGGCCGGAGAAGGGCTATCGTTGCCCAGGTCGCCGCGAGGTGATGGTGAACTTCAGGTTTCAGAAACGAAACGCAGTGGTTAAGACCAGGCAAACGAATCTGCTAAGCTGAGAACACGAAAGAACGAAGCGCCCGGAGAGACCGTGAGAGCGGCTCGAAGGAAGTGTCCGTTCCTTGAGAACTCAACAGCGTGCCAAA
>NZ_JBHUWW010000284.1:0-2806 GCF_042669755.1 Kitasatospora sp. NPDC057223
GCCCTCCAGGTGGCGGGCAGCCCGGCGGGGGTGTTGCGGCCGTGGGGGAGCTGTTCGAGGCGCACCTCGATCACCGGCAGGCAGAGGACCTGGTCAGGGCGGCACGGGTCGATCGGTGCGGACCGCGTCCGCTGCTCGGCGGGCCCGTCGGCGAGCCACTACAACGCTATCCCGCGCTGCGCGGCGGCAGCCGCTGTGTGATCCGGTCGAACAGCTCCGTCAGCGGCTCGCCGACGTCCCGGCCGAAATCGGTGAGCCCGTAGGTGACCTGAGGTGGCGTCGTCGGCTCGACCTCCCGCCAGACCAGCTCGTCCTGGACCAGCGCGCGCAGGGTCTGGGAGAGCATCTTCTCGCTGATGCCCTGGATGCTCTCGCGCAGCTCGTAGAACCGGAGGCTGTTGCCCCGCAGGGAGATCAGCACCCAGACGCCCCACCTGCTGGTCACGTGGTCGACCACGTCGCGCGCGGGGCAGTCGGTGTGAAACACGTCATACCGCTTCCCTGTCCCGGCCTCTCTGTGCTGCACGCCTTCCGTCATGTCAGGAGCTTACCTCAGGGTATGTCCTTACCAAAAGTTAGCCGTGCTCCTAGCGTGAAGGCCACAGAGGACATCCGACAAGGAGCTGATCATGATCGTAGTGACCGGGGCCACCGGGAACATCGGCCGGCCGTTGACGCAGGCGCTGGCCGAGGCGGGCCGGCAGGTGACCGCAGTGTCACGGCACGCGGCGGCGGTGCCCGACGGCGTCCGCCACGTGGTGGCCGACCTGGGCGAGCCGGCCGGCCTCAAGCCCGTGCTGGCCGGGGCGGAGGCGATGTTCCTGCTGCTGTCCGGCGATCTGCACGCCACCGGGGCCGACCCTGCCGACATCATCGGCGAAGCTGTGGCCGGCGGAGTCCGCCGGGTCGTCCTGCTCTCCACGCAGGGCGTGGTGACCAGGCCCTCCGGCCGGACGCGGATCGCGATGCGGGCACTGGAGGACGTGCTGCGGGAGTCCGGTCTGGAGTGGGTCGTCCTGCGACCCGGCGGCTTCGCCTCCAACGCCCTCTGGTGGGCCGAGTCCGTCCGCGCGCACCAGGGCGTCTTCGCGCCCTTCGGCGACGTCGGGGTCCCGGTCATCGACCCGGCGGACATTGCCGCGGTCGCGGCAGCCTGCCTGCTGGACGACCGGCACGCCGGCGCGGTCTACGAGCTGACCGGACCGGAGGTGATCACTCCGCGCCGGCAGGCGCAGGCCATCGCCGACGCACTGGGCTCGCCGGTGAGGTTCCACGATCTCACCCGCGACGAGGCCAGGACCGCCATGACCGGGAGCATGCCGGCCGAGCTCGCCGACGACACCCTGGACATTCTCGGCTCCCCGAACCCGGCCGAGCTGCGCGTCAGTCCGGACGTCCAGCTGGTCCTCGGCCGTGCCCCGAACCCCTTCGCCGACTGGGCCGCCCGCAATGTCGCCGCGTTCCGCTGAGACCGGTCAGCGCCGCTGGAACTGCTTTCGTGGGCGGCGATCCACTGCGGGCAGTGGCGGAACCTGACCGGAGGTTGACGCCGACGTGGCCCCCGGTCGGGCGAAGACCGACGTCGCGGCCGCAGCCGCAGCCGTAGCGAATCGACGTGCAGCCGCCCCCGTCGGCCCTGTGAGCACAGGAACATCCGGGCCGCTCGAACCGGGAGGCCGGGACGAACGTGCCTAGGGGATCCCGATGCGCGGGGGCGCAGCGGGCACGCACCCGGGATCCCGCCCACCGGCTACGCCCGGTACTCGGAGGTGCCGGCGAGTTCGGCGCTGGTGGGCGGGTTGGCGCCGGCCCGGGAGACGGTGATGGCGGCGGCTGCGGCAGCGGTCCGCAGGGCGGCGGTCAGGGCGTCCGGAGCAGGGCGGGGGGTGGCGAGGGTGGCCAGGAGGGCGGACATGAAGGAGTCCCCGGCGCCGACGGTGTCGACGACGGTGGTGGGCGGAGCCTCGGTGCGGGCCTCGCCGGCGGGGGTGAGGGCGAAGGCGCCGTCGCGGCCGCAGGTGACGACGACGGCGGCGGGGCCGAGGGTGAGCCAGCGGGCGGCGCTGTCGCGGGCCGGGATTCCGGGGTAGAGCCAGGCGAGGTCCTCGTCGCTGGCCTTGACCAGGTCGCTGAGGCCCACGCAGTGCTCGACGGCGGCGACTCCGGAGCGGTGGTCGCCGAACAGGGCCGGGCGGACGTTCGGGTCGTAGGAGACGGTGGCACCGGTGGAGCGCGCCTCGCGGAGCAGCCGCCGTGCGACCGCAGCGCCGGGCTCCTGCACGGAGGCGAGGGAGCCGAGGTGGACGTGCCGGGCGCGGGGCAGCGCGGTCGGCGCGAGGCTCCAGTCGATCGCGAACTCGTAGGAGGCGCTGCCGGACGGGTCGAGGGTGACGACCGCCGTGGGCGTCGCGACGTCCTGGCCGTCGGTCAGGACGGTGACGCCGCCGGACACCAGGTGGGCGCGGATCAGTTCGCCGTACGGGTCGTCGCCGAGCTGGGTGAGCAGGGTGGTGCGCCGGCCGAGCCGGGCGAGGCCGTAGGCGACGTTGGCGGGGCTGCCGCCGGGGTGCGGGCGGTCGGGACGGCCGGGGGTGCGGACGATGTCGGCGACGCACTCGCCGATGACGAGGAAGTCGAGGTCGGCGGGGATGGGTTCTGGCATGGTGCTGGACTGCTCCCGGTTGGAGGGTGGGGTGCGCGGGGGGGCCCCCGGGGCGCCCCCCCCCCCGGGGTGACAGTCGCAAGGCCCACCAGGGGACCCAAAAAGTGCCCCCCCCCCCCCGGGGGGGGGAGCGGGCCCGGGGCA
>NZ_JBHUWW010000285.1:0-2749 GCF_042669755.1 Kitasatospora sp. NPDC057223
CCGCAGGCCGACCCCACTTCCACCCCGGCACCGTCCGGACCAGGAGGACAGCAGGATGTTCGAGGAACGGCGGGCCCGCCGCCACGCCAACGACGCCTTCGACCACGGTGACGGCGTCACCCGCTACCGCATGCAGCAGAAGATGATCTCCATCGGCGACGACTACTGGATCGACGACGACGCCGGCGACCACCTCTACAAGGTCAACGGCAAGGCCCTGCGGGCCCGCCGGACGTACTACCTGGAGGACCGGGAAGGACACCGGGTCGCGACCGTCCAGAGCCGGCCGCTGCGGATCAAGGACTCGATGGCCATCGAGGACGCCGGCGGCCACCGGGTGGCGGTGGTCAAGAAGGCCATCGTCGGCCCGCTGCGCGAGCGCTGGCGGATCAAGCAGGAGGACGGCGGGGACCTCACCGTCCAGGGCAACATCGTCGACCACGAGTACACGATCGAGCGTGACGGCTACAAGGTGGCCGAGGTCTCCAAGAGGTGGTTCCGGCTCCGGGACACCTACGGCCTGGACATCGGCCCCGGCGCCGACCACGCCACCGTGCTGGCCGCCGCCGTCGCCATCGACGCGATGGCCCACCCGGGCGACTGACCGTCATCCGATCCGATCCGACCCGGGCCGGCCGGCGCTCAGCGTCCGCCGTCGGCCGGCCCCGGGAGGCGGGCGGGCAGCAGGGCCGCGCCGACGAGGAGTCCGACGGCGATGGTGGTCACGATGGTGACGAAGTCCATCAGGTCGTGGAACCCGTGCAGGACGTGACCGCCCGCCAGTGAGGTCAGCGTGCGCAGGCCCATCGAGCCGACGGTGAGCGAGAAGAACCCGCCCAGGAAGAGGACGAGCCGCGGCGGCCGGCCCGGCCGGCGGGCCAGCAGGTCGGCGGCCACGGCGAGGGCGACGGCGGCCAGGAAGGTGCCGGCGACCTCGCCGAGCAGCGCCGTCCCGCCGGCCTGTACCCCCAGCGTCAGGTAGACCAGCAGCAGGACCCAGCCGGCCGACCGGAGCGGCACGCCGAAGGCGAGCACCAGCCCGGCGGTGAACACCGCCCAGCTGATGACGATCACCCACCGGGACAGGTCGGTGGCCTGCGCCGTGTCCAGCAGGGCGGACCGGGACGAGCCGGTGACGGCCACGCCCAGCAGCACCCCGGTGTAGAGCTGGAGCAGCAGGACGACGGCGTACACCAGCCGGGCCGAGCCGGTGGAGAGGTAGCCGGCCGCCAGTTCGGCGGTGGCGGCGCTGAACAGGTCGCCGGGGACGAAGAAGAACAGCGCCGGCAGCATGATCATCACAGGGCCGCCGTGGCCGGGGCCGGGAGCGAACAGCCAGAGCGTGAGGAGCGCGACCACGAGCGAGGCCAGCAGCGGCAGGGCCTGGCCGAGGCGTCGGCGGCCGTCGGCGAGGACGGTCAGCAGCGCCACGACGGTGGCCAGCACGGCCGTACTGCCGATCTCGTACCAGGTGGGCTGGACGGCCGGGGCGAACCCGACGGAGAACAGCACGATGCCGATCAGCCGCGCCCAGCGCGGGTACGGGGCCGGCCGCGCCGCGATGCCGTGCAGTTCGGCCTCGGCCTGCGCCAGCGCCGTCCGGCCGGCGAGGATCCGCTCCACCAGGTCCTTCAGGGCGACGGCCCGGTCCAGCCGGGCCACGTCGGGGAAGGCCGAGACGGCCAGGGTGGTCGTCCGCGCGCCGGCCGTGACGGTGAGGGTGGCGCCGTCGGCCACCATCACCACCTCCGCCCGGCCGCCGTACGCCTGCGCGACCCGCTGGACGACCCGGGCGATGCCCTCGGCGCCCTCCCCGCTGAACCGCAGCAGGACGCGGGTGAGTTCGCGCAGGAAGTCGTCCAGGGCCGGCGGCTGCGCCGTCCGCGCGGGCGTCATCGCGGCGCCCGGAGCGGGCGGGGCGCTCGGGTGGACGGTCCGTTCATGGCGGCTTCCTCTCCCCTGCGGGGCGCCGCGGGCTCTCCCGCACGCACCAAGGCATGGTCGCGCAGGTTGCCGGGCCCCGCATCCCGGCGCGGGTGCCTCCCGCCCGGCCCCGGTCGCCGCCTCCCCGTGACCGGGTGTTGCCGGACGCACCCTCACTCGTTGTCCCGGGTATGAGTTCCGGCCTGCGGGCCACTGGCAACGTCCCTGACGAATCGTTTCTGCACGACCCCGTGATCCGGATCCGGCCCGCCCCGCACCGGGCCCGCCCCGGCAGCGGCACCCGGCAGCCGCGGGAGCACGCATGACGGACGAGGACACCCCCCGCGTCCCCCCGCAGCGCACCGGCGCCCGGGGCTGCACGACGGCACTGGAGCTCCAGGTCCTGGTCTGCCCCGGCCTCAGCGTCCCGGTCGCGGCCCTCCTGAGGTACCACCCGGCGGAGCCGTACAGCGTCCACCTGGACAACCACGTCGACCTGACGACCCCGGTCACCTGGGTCTTCGCCCGCGAGCTGCTGGCGGCGGGCCTCGACGGACGCACCGGCACGGGAGACGTGTCCGTCCACCCGGGAGCGGGGGACGCCCCGGACGCGCTCTTCATCGTGCTGGGCGGCGAGGAGGGCACGGTCGTGCTCCGGGCGCAGGCCTCGCAGGTCAGGAGCTTCCTCGCCGACACCGAGCGCCTCGTCCCCTTCGGTTCGGAGCACGAGCACCTCGACCTGGACGGGCTGCTCCGCCGCCTGCTGGGCGGAGGGCCGCCCCCGCCGGAGCCCTGACGGCCCGCCCGCACCGCCCGGGGGCCGGGC
>NZ_JBHUWW010000286.1:0-2736 GCF_042669755.1 Kitasatospora sp. NPDC057223
GCCACGGACCATGCGGTCCGGGCCGGGGCCCCGTCGTCGGCCGGCCCGTCACGGCCGCTGGATGCTCAGGAAGTCGATGCCGAGGGTGACGGGCTCGTCGGTGTCCGGTGCGGCGTGGAAGTTGCCGTTGTTGATGGAGAGGCCGAAGACCGGGTAGGACGCGAAGTCCGGGCCGACGCCGACGTGGTCCTCGTACGCGACGGTGAGCCGGTCCGGGTCCGGGCCGACCAGCCAGCTGACGTTGTCGGCGCCCAGGTGCGCGCCGACCCAGACCCACTGGCCGGGGCCGATGCCGGGGGCGGTGTACAGGACGTTGCTGTGGCCGAGGTGGTTGGCGAACTCGAGGCTGTCGGTGCGGTCGCTGTGCCACTCGAAGATGTCGAGTTCGTTGCCGCCGTCGCGCCAGGTCCACAGGGCAGGCCAGGCGCCCGAGCCGGTGTCGGGCAGGCGGACGTGGGCGAGGATGGTGTCCCCGGTGCGGACCTCCGCGAGGCCGCCGCCGGAGTCGCAGGAGTCGCCGGTGGTGATCAGGCCGGTGTTCCAGTAGCCGTCCGCGCGGCGGGTGGCGGTGATGGTCAGGTGGCCGTCGGCGGTGCTGAGCGCGTCCGTCGTCAGGTGGTCGAGCTTGGCGTCGTTGGGGTTGGTGACGCACTTCGCGTAGGCGGCGGTCTGCCAGCCCCAGGTGCCGCCGGGCCCCACGGACAGGGCCGTGTCGAAGGTTTCGCTGAAGACTATGCCGCCCCGGTGGTGGTCGGCGTGTGCGACCGCTCCGGCCTGGGCGGCCATGGTCACGCTGATCACCGCCAGGGTCAGCAGTCGGCGGGTCAGCAGCGGGTGGGTCAGTTTCATGGTGGTCATCCCCCGGTGGAGGCCGCAGCGGAGCCGGTGACGGGTCGCGGCGTGGGCGGAACGGACCGGCGGGGGCCGGCCGCGCCTCTCACGATCCATCACGCTGCCCCGGCGCGCCCCTGCTCTGGTCCGTCAGGACGAACCGGGGCGGGGCGATCGTTCGTGTCCGTATTCTCCGAATATTTCCGGCCGACACGTTACCAGTAAACAAATCCCGGATGTGGTCCGGGGTAATTAGGACTGGTGTTCTGTCATCCGGCGCGCCGTGAATATTGTATTCACGGCGCGCCGGATCGCCCACCGGAGTGAGAATGCGCACCGATGGAGTGGAAATACGCGCGGGAAATGGATACTCGCTGTGGAGTTTGCCACTCTGCTCACGCAGCGCTGTCAGCGCCCTCACCCGTTCCTCTCCCGTTCCGCCCCGCACTCCGCGGCGGAAAAGCCCTGTCCAGCAGGAGGTCGAGTCCCCGATGAACCGCGGTGGTCCGGTGGCTGTCGTACTCGGTACCCGGCCCGAGATCGTCAAACTGGCCCGGGTCGTCCGGGGCCTCGGAGACCGGGGCCGCATCGTTTACACCGGGCAGCACTACGACGACAATCTCTCCGGAAGCCACTTCCGGGGCATGGGCCTGCCGGAGCCGTCCGTCCGGCTCACCGGAATCGGGGGAGTGCCGCGCGGCCGGCAGATCGGCGCGATGATTTCCGCGATTTCGGACGGTTTCGAGGCCGACCCGCCGCGGGCCGTCGTGGTCCAGGGGGACACCAACTCCACCTCGGCCGGCGCCCAGGCGGCCCAGTACTGCGGCATCCCGGTGATCCACGTCGAGGCCGGTCTCCGCTCCCGCGACCGGGCGATGCCGGAGGAGATCAACCGCCAGGTGGTCGGCGTCCTCGCCGACCTGCACTGCGCGCCCACCACGGTCGCCGCCGGCCACCTGCTCGCCGAAGGCGTCCCGGCCGAGCGCATCCAGGTCACCGGCAACACCATCGTCGAGGTGGTCGCCGACTCGCTGCCCTCCCCGGAGGCCTCCCGGGCGCTGCTGCGCCGGTACGGGGTCGCCGAGGACGGCTTCGTCCTGGTGACGCTCCACCGGCCGGAGAACACCGACGACCCGCAGCGGCTGCGGCTGATCCTGGCCGAGCTCGCCGGGCTCGGCCTGCCGGTGCTGTTCCCCGTCCACCCGCGCACCCTGCACTGCGCCGAGAGGTACGGCCTGGCCCGGCAGTTGGCCGCGCTCGGCGCGGTCGACCCGGTCGGCCACGCGGAGTTCCTCGGCCTGGCCCGGTACGCCCGCCTGCTGATCTCCGACTCCGGCGGCGTGCAGGAGGAGTGCACGGTGCTGAAGAAGCCGCTGATCGTGCTGCGCAACAGCTCCGAGCGGCCGGAGGCGATCGAGGCGGGGTTCGCCACCCTGCTGCGCCCCGGCCCGGAGATCGGCCGGGTGGCGCGCGCGTTGATCGCCGACCCGGCCCTGCCCGAGCGTCTGGCCGCCCGCCCGTCGCCCTACGGCGACGGCAGCGCCAGCGAGCGCATCGTCGAGCTGACGCTGGCCCTGGCCGGCGGCCCCGCCCGCGTGCGCGTCCCGCACACGTCGCCGGCACCGTCCGGCGTCCGCGCCAACCGGCGAGCGGCGGCGGACGCCGCGGCTCCGGTGGCATCCCCCGTCCCATCCCCGTAACGGAGGCCATTCCATGTACCGTCCCCACCACCACGCCGGCGGAGCCCTCGCCGCCACCGGTGCCGCGACCGGCAACCAGACCTTCCAGATCCTGCTGCTGGCCCTGCTGCTGTTCGTCGGCGGCGTCCTGCTGCTGCGGGTCTCCCGGCTGCGCAAGAACGACTGACCGTCCTTCTGGCCATGCCCCTGTGCCGCAGCACCGGCC
>NZ_JBHUWW010000287.1:0-2720 GCF_042669755.1 Kitasatospora sp. NPDC057223
GCCCAGCGGGTCCTGGAAGACCGCCTGGAGGCAGGGCCGAGGAGGCGAAGATCGCCCTTCAGCGCGCCCTGGAGAGCGCCACACCAGCTCTGCCTGGTCAGCCGATGCTGCAGGTGGCGCCGTTGAGGACGAAGGTGGCGGGGATCCCGTTGGTGCCGGCCACCGAGGAGGCGCTGAAACCGAAGTTCACGCTGCCGCCGGCCGGGATGCCCTGGTTCCAGGACTCGTTCGTCGCGTGCACGTCGGCGCCGCTCTGCGTGCCCTTGGCGTTCCACACCGAGGTGAGCCGCTGCGGGCCGGGGAAGGCGAAGTCCAGCGCCCAGCCGTTGACGGCCGTGGTGGCGAGGTTGCGGATGGTCACGTCGCCGTTGAACGAGCTGCCCCAGTCGCTCAGCCGGTAGCTGACCGAGCAGGCCCCGGCCGGGGTGGTGCCGCCCGAGCCGGTGGTCACGGTGACGATGCCCGAGCGGGGCGAGCGGTTGCCGGCCGCGTCGCGCGCGTACACGGCGAAGTCGTACCGGGTGGAGGCGGTGAGGCCGGTCAGGTCGGCGCCGGTCCCGGTCACGGTGGTCACGGCGCTCTCGCCGGCGGTGGTGACCCGCACGACGTCGTAGGCGGTCACCGCGGTGTTGTCGGTCGCGGCCGTCCACGTGAGCCGGGCCCCGCCGGAGGTGACCGAGCCGGCGGTGGGGGTGCCGGGCGCGGTGGGGGCCTGGGTGTCGCCGCCCCCGCCGCCGAAGACACCGGACTCCTTCGCGGTGGCCCGGATGCCGTTGGCGCCGTCGATCAGCCGCTGCCCCCACGGGGTGAGGCGGGTGGCGTCGAAGCCGGTGGCCATGTCGAGGTACTCGACGCCGCCGGAGTTGCCGCTCCACGACCAGCCGAGGTAGCCGAGGCCGAGCCGTTGCGTGGTCGCCATGATGGCGTCCTCGTCCGGGTTGCCGTCGGAGTGGTTGGAGCCGAACTCGCCCACCACGATGGGCAGCTTGGCGGTGACGAAGCGGTTCAGGTAGTCGTCGACCTCGGCGGCGGTGTCGAAGACTCCGTACATGTGGATGGAGAAGACGGTGTTGTGCTGCGGGTCGGCGGCGAAGACCCCGGCCGCGTTGTCCCGCATGGTGAAGGACCAGTCCTGGCCCCAGTTGGGGGCGTCGACCATCAGCGTGTGGGTGAAGCCCGCGGTGCGCAGCCGCTGGACGGCGGCCTTGGTGTCGGCGGTCCAGGCGCTGTAACCGGTGTTGCCGAACGGCTCGTTGCCGATGTTGAGGATGACGTACTTCTCCTGGCCCTTGAGCGCGTCCTGGACGGCGATCCAGTAGTCGACGGCGCGCGACAGGCTGACCGCGGCGCTCTGCTCGCCGTAGCCGGTGGTGTCGTGCGCCTCCAGGACGCACAGCAGCCGGTTGGCCCTGCACTGGGCGATGAGGTCGGCGACCTCGGCGGCGGTGGTCCTGGTCCACTGGTCGCCGGTGCTGAGCACGACGCGCACCGAGTTGGCCCCGGTGGCCTTGATGTCCTGGAGCGCCTTGGTCGTGCGGGTGGGGTACCAGGTGTGGGCGTGGTTGATTCCGCGCAGTACGACGTCCTGGTTGTTCGCGTCCTGCAGGCGTCCGTCGGTGACGTGGAACCCCGGCGCGGCGTCGACGGCGTAGCCGGGCTGAGTGGTGACGAGCATCGAGCCGACGAGGGCGGCGAGGGCGACGGCTGCGCCGGTCAGTCTGCGGTTCATCCCTGATTCTCCGAACACGCTGGAGGGCACGCCGGTGCCGGCCCGTGGGAGGACACCGGTGCGCCCTGGTGGGTGGGGTACGTGTGGGCGCCCCGCCCCCCGAGGCGCGCTGTGCCGGAGGCGGACGCGTCCGGTGAACGCGGTCCGCCTGGTGGCTGCGCATCAGATTAGGGATGCCTGCGGGGCAGCACAACACTTTCGACATAATCGGTTAAGCGAGGATTCTGATGACCGGGGGAGCACTCCGAGGGGTGCTGTGCCGTTGCGGTGCAGGCCCAGGGCCTCTGCCGGGGCCGGGCGGTCCGGCTGTGGCCGACCACTCTGGTTGAACCGGTCAACCTCCGGTGCGCGGCGCGCGGAGACCGACGCCGTGACCGGCGGAATCCGCTACCCGGACGGCCGAAGGGGTGAACCGCTCCTCGTTCGGCCGTCGCCCGAATGCCGCAGCCACGGTGCGGTGTTACCTCTGGAACCCGGGGAAGGACGGGCAGCCGGCCCGTCCGGCCGAGGATCGGAAGTGGACCAGCATGGACGACTACCCCCTGTTGAACCTGTTCTGGACGATGATGTGGTTCTTCCTGTGGATCCTGTGGCTGTTCCTGCTCTTCAGGGTCGTCGCCGACATCTTCCGCAGTCCCGACCTGGGCGGCTGGGGAAAGGCGGGCTGGCTGGTCCTGGTGATCCTGCTGCCCTACCTGGGCGTCCTCGTCTATCTGATCGCCCGGGGCGGGAAGATGGGCGAGCACGACTTCGCGTCCGCGCAGAAGCGCGACCAGGCCTTCAAGGAGTACGTCCGGGACGCCGCCGGCACCTCCGGCCCGGCCCCCGCGGGTGGCGGCGCGGACCAGCTGGCCAAGCTCGCCGACCTGAAGCGCAGCGGTGACCTGAGCCAGGAGGAGTACGACCGGGCCAAGGCCCGGGTGCTCGGCTGACCGCTCCGGCGCACCGCCGGCCGAGCGCACCGCCGTCGGCCTGCGGCGCCCGCGCGGGC
>NZ_JBHUWW010000288.1:0-2715 GCF_042669755.1 Kitasatospora sp. NPDC057223
TACGCGCACAGCGGATAGGGACCGAACTGTCTCACGACGTTCTGAACCCAGCTCGCGTACCGCTTTAATGGGCGAACAGCCCAACCCTTGGGACCGACTACAGCCCCAGGATGCGATGAGCCGACATCGAGGTGCCAAACCTCCCCGTCGATGTGGACTCTTGGGGGAGATAAGCCTGTTATCCCCGGGGTAGCTTTTATCCGTTGAGCGATGGCCCTTCCATGCGGAACCACCGGATCACTAAGCCCGACTTTCGTCCCTGCTCGACTTGTAGGTCTCGCAGTCAAGCTCCCTTGTGCCTTTACACTCTGCGAATGATTTCCAACCATTCTGAGGGAACCTTTGGGCGCCTCCGTTACCTTTTAGGAGGCGACCGCCCCAGTCAAACTGCCCACCTGACACTGTCTCCCCGCCCGATAAGGGCGGCGGGTTAGAAGGTCAATACAGCCAGGGTAGTATCCCACCGATGCCTCCACCGAAGCTGGCGCTCCGGTTTCCAAGGCTCCTACCTATCCTGTACAAGCTGTACCAACATTCAATATCAGGCTGCAGTAAAGCTCCACGGGGTCTTTCCGTCCTGTCGCGGGTAACCTGCATCTTCACAGGTACTATAATTTCACCGAGTCTCTCGTTGAGACAGTGCCCAGATCGTTGCGCCTTTCGTGCGGGTCGGAACTTACCCGACAAGGAATTTCGCTACCTTAGGACCGTTATAGTTACGGCCGCCGTTTACTGGGGCTTCAATTCGCACCTTCGCTTACGCTAAGCGCTCCTCTTAACCTTCCAGCACCGGGCAGGCGTCAGCCCCTATACTTCGCCTTACGGCTTCGCAGAGACCTGTGTTTTTGCTAAACAGTCGCCTGGGCCTATTCACTGCGGCTCTCTCGGGCTTGCACCCTAACAGAGCACCCCTTCTCCCGAAGTTACGGGGTCATTTTGCCGAGTTCCTTAACGAGAGTTCTCTCGATCACCTTAGGATTCTCTCCTCGCCTACCTGTGTCGGTTTGCGGTACGGGCACCTCTCACCTCGCTAGAGGCTTTTCTTGGCAGTGTGGAATCAGGAACTTCGCTACTATATTTCGCTCGCCATCACAGCTCAGCCTTATGGGAAACGGATTTGCCTATTTCCCAGCCTAACTGCTTGGACGCGGATATCCAATACCGCGCTTACCCTATCCTCCTGCGTCCCCCCATTGCTCAAATGGTGAGGAGGTGGTACAGGAATATCAACCTGTTGTCCATCGCCTACGCCTTTCGGCCTCGGCTTAGGTCCCGACTAACCCTGAGCGGACGAGCCTTCCTCAGGAAACCTTAGGCATTCGGTGGAGGGGATTCTCACCCCTCTTTCGCTACTCATACCGGCATTCTCACTTCTAAGCGCTCCACCAGTCCTTCCGGTCTGGCTTCACAGCCCTTAGAACGCTCTCCTACCACTGTTCGAAGAACAGTCCGCAGCTTCGGTGATACGTTTAGCCCCGGTACATTTTCGGCGCAGAGTCACTCGACCAGTGAGCTATTACGCACTCTTTAAATGGTGGCTGCTTCTAAGCCAACATCCTGGTTGTCTAAGCAACTCCACATCCTTTTCCACTTAACGTATACTTTGGGACCTTAGCTGGCGGTCTGGGCTGTTTCCCTTTCGACTACGGATCTTATCACTCGCAGTCTGACTCCCAAGGATAAGTCATTGGCATTCGGAGTTTGACTGAATTCGGTAACCCGGTAGGGGCCCCTAGTCCAATCAGTGCTCTACCTCCAAGACTCTTACCTTGAGGCTAGCCCTAAAGCTATTTCGGAGAGAACCAGCTATCTCCAGGTTCGATTGGAATTTCTCCGCTACCCACACCTCATCCCCGCACTTTTCAACGTGCGTGGGTTCGGGCCTCCATTCAGTGTTACCTGAACTTCACCCTGGACATGGGTAGATCACCTGGTTTCGGGTCTACGACCACGTACTCATGCGCCCTATTCAGACTCGCTTTCGCTGCGGCTCCGCATCTTCTGCTTAACCTTGCACGGGATCGTAACTCGCCGGTTCATTCTACAAAAGGCACGCCATCACCCGTTAACGGGCTCTGACTACTTGTAGGCACACGGTTTCAGGATCTCTTTCACTCCCCTTCCGGGGTGCTTTTCACCTTTCCCTCACGGTACTGGTTCACTATCGGTCACTAGGGAGTATTTAGCCTTGGGAGATGGTCCTCCCGGATTCCGACGGAATTTCACGTGTTCCGCCGTACTCAGGATCCACTCAGGAGAGAACGAAGTTTTGACTACAGGGCTGTTACCTCCTATGGCGGGCCTTTCCAGACCTCTTCATCTACCTCGTTCCTTTGTAACTCCGTACAGAGTGTCCTACAACCCCAAGAGGCAAGCCTCTTGGTTTGGGCTAATCCCGTTTCGCTCGCCGCTACTCAGGGAATCGCATTTGCTTTCTCTTCCTCCGGGTACTTAGATGTTTCAGTTCCCCGGGTCTGCCTTCTCATATCCTATGTATTCAGATATGGATACCACTCCATTACGAGTGGTGGGTTTCCCCATTCGGAAATCTCCGGATCAAAGCTTGCTTACAGCTCCCCGAAGCATATCGGTGTTCGTCCCGTCCTTCATCGGCTCCTAGTGCCAAGGCATCCACCGTGCGCCCTTTCTAACTTAACCGTTAAAAAGAATCACTACGTGATATCTTGCATTACTAATGGTATGTGATTTACTTCT
>NZ_JBHUWW010000289.1:0-2492 GCF_042669755.1 Kitasatospora sp. NPDC057223
CGCAGCACCCTCCGGGGGTGCTGCGGGGCCTCTGTCGTACCTCGGCTCAGTACGTCAGCTCAGTACGTCAGCTTCGGTCAGCGCTCGTCGCGGCCGGCCGAGTCGGAGTCCGCGCGCTTCGGGGCGTTGCCGTCGAAGTCCTCGTCGATCTCCAGGTCGTCCTCGTCGTAGTACTCCTCGACGTCTTCCTCGTCCTCGAACATCTCCCGCTCGTCCGGCGCGCCACCCGACTTCGTGCGGGCCCTGGGCTCGGCGGCGACGTCGTCGCCGGCCTCCGAGTCCTCCTCGCCCGCAAGCTCCGGGTCGAGCGCGTCCACGAACTCCAGGCCGTCGATCTCGGCCAGCCGCTCGGAGGCGTTGGTCGAACCGTCGGTGTCCGCGTCGGCGGCCTTCGCGAACCAGTCACGGGCCTCGTCCGCACGACCGGCCGCGATCAGCGCCTCGGCGTACGCGTAGCGGAGCCGCGCGCTCCACGGGTGGACCGAGTTGGACGCCAGCTCGGGGCTCTGCAGCGTCACCACGGCAGCGTCGAACTGCTCCATGTCGCCACGCGCGCCGGCCGCGACCAGACGCATCTCGACCTGGCCGGCCTTGTCCAGCTGCTTCACCTCGGGCTCACCGGCCATCGCCAGCGCCCGCTCGGGGCGGCCCAGACCACGCTCGCAGTCGGCCATCACCGGCCACAGGTCCACCCGGCCGGTCATCCGACGCGAGGCACGGAACTCGGTCAGCGCCTCGGCGTACCGCTGCGTCACGTACGAGGCGAAGCCCGCGGCCTCACGAACGGCGGCCACGCGGGAAGCCAGCCGCAGCGCGATACGCGAGTACTGGTAGGCCTCCTCGGGCTCGCTGTCCAGCAGACGGGCCACCATCACGAGGTTGCGCGCGACATCGTCCGCGAGCGTCTTCGGCAGGCTCTTGAGCTCCTGGCGCACGTCGGAGTCGATCTCGAAGCCCGTGACGTCGTCGGGAATCGGCAGCCGCTTGACCGGCTCGAAGTTCCCCCGACGGTCGTCGTAGCCCCCACGGTCGTCCTGACCGCGGTAGTCGTCCCGACGTCCCTCGAAACGCCCGCCGCCACGGCTCTCACCACGGTTCTCGTACGGACGCCCACTCGGGCGGTCGTCACGGCGCGGACCACGGTCGTCACGGTTGAAGCCGCCACCGGAGGGACGGTCGTCGCGACGCGGACCACGGTCATCGCGGTTGAAGCCGGACGGGCGATCGTCGCGACGGAACCCACCACCGGACGGACGGTCGTCACGGTTGAAGCCACCACCGCTGGGACGGTCATCGCGACGCGGACCACGGTCATCGCGGTTGAAGCCACCACCGGAGGGACGGTCATCGCGACGCGGACCACGGTCATCGCGGTTGAAGCCGGACGGGCGATCGTCACGACGGAACCCACCACCGGACGGACGGTCGTCACGGTTGAAGCCACCACCGGAGGGACGGTCGTCACGACGCGGACCACGGTCATCGCGGTTGAAGCCACCACCGGAGGGACGGTCATCGCGACGCGGGCCACGGTCGTCACGGTTGAAGCCACCACCGGAGGGACGGTCGTCACGACGGAACCCACCACCGGAGGGACGGTCGTCACGACGCGGGCCACGGTCGTCACGGTTGAAGCCACCACCGGACGGACGGTCGTCACGACGCGGGCCACGGTCGTCACGGTTGAAGCCACCACCGGAGGGGCGGTCATCGCGACGCGGGCCACGGTCATCGCGGTTGAAGCCACCACCGGAGGGACGGTCGTCACGACGGAACCCACCGCCACCGCTGGGACGGTCGTCCCGACGCGGACCACGGTCATCGCGGTTGAAGCCACCACCGGAGGGACGGTCATCACGACGCGGACCACGGTCGTCACGGTTGAAGCCGCCACCACTCGGGCGATCGTCACGACGGAACCCACCGCCACCGCTGGGACGGTCGTCCCGACGCGGACCACGGTCGTCACGGTTGTAACTACCGCCACCCGAGGGGCGGTCGTCCCGACGCGGACCACGGTCGTCACGGTTGTAACTACCGCCACCCGAGGGGCGGTCGTCACGACGGGGGCCGCGGTCGTCACGGTTGAAGCCACCGCGGGACCGGGGCTCGTAGCCACGGCCGTCGTCCGGTCGGCGCTCGGGTCGGTCCTGGGGCGGGTTCGGCATCGTGGTGACTCCTTCTGCTACTTCAGCTCTACCGCTACCTCGGGCGACACCAGCGCCCGGAGCGGTTCGATGCCGGCCTCGTGGCCGCGCACCATCTCCATTGTCCGACATCCCGGAGTCCCCCGCGTCTGGGCGGAGAGTGACTCCCGACAAGCCGGTCGTACATATGTCCAGAGAAAACAAAAAAGCCGCGGCCCCAGCGAGATGCTGGGGCCACGGCCTTTGAAAGATTGTTCGGCGGCGTCCTACTCTCCCACAGGGTCCCCCCTGCAGTACCATCGGCGCTTTGAGGCTTAGCTTCCGGGTTCGGAATGTAACCGGGCG
>NZ_JBHUWW010000290.1:0-2296 GCF_042669755.1 Kitasatospora sp. NPDC057223
CCGGTGACCCCCTCGCGGGTGGTCACCGGCGCTCCGCCGTTCCTGCCGCCGTCGGCGGTCAGCGCTTCATGTAGACGCTGTCCATGAACTCGACGATCTGCCGGTCGGTGAGGTGGTTGCCCTCCCGGTGGCCCATCGCGATGTCGGCCTCGCTGATCATGCCGACCAGCTGGTCGTCGTGGATGACCGGGATCCGGCGGATCTGGTGCTGCTCCATCTTCTTCAGCACCACGTCGATGTCGTCGTCGGCCCGCACGCAGTGCAGGTGCCCGCCGAGGTCCTTCGCCGTCATCATGGCCGGGTCCTTGCCCTCGGCGATACATCGCACGACGATGTCCCGGTCCGTGATGATCCCGCTGAGCTTCTGGTCGGCGCCGCAGATCGGCAGCGCGCCGACCCCCATGTCGCGCATCATCCGGGCCGCGTCCGCCAGGCTCTGGTCGGCGCGGACGCACTGGGCCCCGCCGTGCATGATGTCACGGGCTGTAGTCACTGGAGTCACTCCTCGCTGCGCTCCGCGATCCGGCTCCGCAGTCCCTCGCGGCCCGGTCCGGGAGCTGTGGGTGATGGTGCGATCACCATAAGCAGCATCCGCGGGCCCGGCGAGTGGATCAGCGCTTGAGGCGGTAGACCACCGTGTCGGTGAAGACGCCGACCATCTCGTAGTGGGTGTCCAGCAGGTTCTCGATCCGGGGGATGCGGAACGGCTGGTACGGCGAGGGGCCCGAGTCGTCGACGACGATCTCGGGGAGGCCGTTGTCGGTGAGCTCCTTGTCGAAGGTCTGCCAGGCGTCGGTGACGCTGTAGTCCTCCCCGACGTTCTCGCTGCCGTCCTTGCCGCCGCTGAAGTTGGTCAGGAAGCCGGCGGTGAGGTACCGGGTGGCCGGCATCCGGTCGGACAGCCAGTAGAGCTCCGGGTGCATGCCCCAGACCAGCACCTTGTCCTTGGGAGTGCTCTGCGCGGCGACGGCGGAGGCGACCTCGGTGTTGCGGTCCAGCCGCTCCCCCGGCCAGGCCATCGCGAGGACCCAGAAGACGGTGGCGGCGGCCGTGCTGTAGACCATGACCGGCTTCCAGCGGATCGCCGAGGTGGCGACCGCGCCGACGCCGAGCAGGACCAGCGGCGGCATCAGCTGGAGGTAGTAGTGCCCGAAGAAGTGGAAGCCGACGCTGACGGCGACGACGGAGGACAGCAGCCAGACCCAGAGGTCGGCGGTCGAGCCGCGCTCCTCGGCGGCGGCCGGCAGCTGCCGGTTGCGGTACTTGAGCCAGATGCGGCGGCCGAGCGGGAGCACGAAGCCCAGGCCCGCCCCGAGCAGGATCGCCGAGTTGCCGAGCGCCCGGCCGGTCATCTGCACCCAGGCGCCGCCGAACGAGGCGTAGTCGCCGCTGCCGGTGACGACCCAGAACAGGAAGCCCTTGGGCTTGGTGAGGATGATCGCGACCAGCGCTATCGGCAGCGCGAAGCCGAACCAGATCTTGAACAGGGCCGGCGCCCACCGGACCCCGCGCCGGCGGCAGTCCTGGAAGAGCATCCAGAGCACCGGCAGCATCACCGCCCCGCCGGTCTGCTTGGTGAGCGAGCAGAGGGCGACCGCGATGCCCGCGGCGAGCCAGCGGCGGCGCTCCGCGTACCGGAACGCGGCCACCATGGCGGGCAGCATGAAGACCTCGAAGGTCGCCGCCTGGGTGTCCTCCGGCGAGAGCCCGATGGACAGCAGCAGGTACAGCCCGCCGGCGGCGGCGCCGGCCCGGTCACCCCAACGGCCGCGGGCGATCGAGGCGAGCAGGATCGCGGTGACCAGGTGGGCGACGATGGCGAGGGTGCGCAGCGGCCACAGCGAGAGTGAGCCGAAGACGGTGAAACAGGCCTCGTACAGCCAGGGCAGCAGCGGGGGCTTGCGGTCCACGACGGTGTCGTAGAGGACGCCGCCGTCCGCCAGCATCCGGGCCTGGGTGGCCAGGAAGCCCTCGTCGGGGCTCCAGACCGGCCGCAGGAACGAGGGGATGTGGGTGATGACGGCGAGCAGTGCCAGGACGGGGACCACTCTCGTCCAGTAGCCCGTACGCAGACGGACCGGCAGGCGCTCGGTGAGCGCGGCGAGTCGGCGGGTGGTGGTCGGCACGAGTGACAACCTACCGGGCGGAGCCGGGACGGGTGGCGCCGGTCCCGTCATCCGTACGATTATCGAGCGAAACCGTGGCTCTCTGTCACCGAGCCGGCGCCGCGGGGGGGCCGGCCCGCCCGCCCCCCCCCCCCCGCGGGCCCCGCCGCGGCCCCCCCCCCCCCCCCCCC
>NZ_JBHUWW010000291.1:0-2240 GCF_042669755.1 Kitasatospora sp. NPDC057223
CGGGCGGGCGCAGCCGCACGGACAGGTTCCACCGGGCACAGCCACCCCGGCCGGGGGCCGAGGAACCGAAGCACAGGACCGGGCACGGGCACGGGCACGGGGCCGGGACGCGGGGACGGCCGCGGGGCCGGGGACGCGGGGACGGCCGCGGGGCCGGGGACGACGGGCGGGAAGCAGCCCGCCCGCCCCAGGGGCACCGCGGGCCCCCTGTCGCGGCCGTCGCGAACCGGCCCGCCACGGGGGAACCGGCCCTCCCCCGCACATCACCGGCGCGACAGCACCCCAGGCGCGACAGGGCACGCGACAGGGTGCCAGCCGGGCCTCCCCGGTCAGGCCAGCGAAAGCCGCACCCTCCCGTCCGGCAGCGGCTCGTACAGGACATCCCTGACCGCCCCGTCGGCCGCCCGGGTCGAGGTGGTCAGCATGTGCCCGCCGTCGACCGCCAGGCCATCAGCGGCAGATCCAGTAGCTGTCGCCCTCCTGGTACCTGTGGTGCTCACCGGTCGAGCGGGTCACCACGACGGCGCCGCCCTCGTACGAGACGCGGTCGCCCGCCGCGACGAACACCGGCCTCTCCAGCTCGACATGGAAGTCGGAGTGGAGCTGGAACTCACTGAGGAGCAGCATCCGCGGCGCCGGAGTGACGCCGTCGAAGTCGATACGCATGGGTCGAGCATCCCGCAGGGCCCAGTACGACCGCGACAGGTTTCCCGCCCTCGGAGCGCACCGCGGCGAGCCCGCAGGAATCAGGCCCCTGGCCGAGATCAAGTGGCAGGTCAGGCGCGGCTGTCTCGGCCGCCCTCTTCACTGCTCAGCCGGAGGTCACTTGACCGATCGCGGCGAAGCGCCGCTCGGCGCTCCTCGACGAAGTCCATCGCTTCGTGGATCGTGCAGCCTGACGCGTCCCGGAACGCCTTGATCGCATGGATGATCCGGCCGTCCAAGATCTCGCGGTCCACGCTCTCTGGCGGGTTTTCCATGAGGCGACCGTACCGATAGGCGTTCCACCACGCCGGTCAATATCACCTGGCAAACGGTCAAGATCGCGTGTCAGAGGACAACAGCCGACGCGAAGGCATGCCCCAGCCTGTCCCAGCCCCCAGCCCGAAAACACCCCCACCTGGGAAAACAGCCTGGGACCGTCCCAGCAAAACCGGGCAAACCCGGCGCACTGGGACAGAACCAGGACAGGCTGGGACAGAGCTGGGACAGGCCCGTCCCAACCCCGGAAGAAACCGGCCACCGCACCCAGGCGCAGCCGCACTTGAACGATTCCCGCCCCGCCACGGGCCACCAACCAGGAAGATCACCAGGGGCGCCGACCGGCGCACCACCAGACCTTGGACAGGGACACCCGTGAGCGAGACCAACCCCGCCCCGACCGTCGCCAGCGCCGAAGACGGCCTCCTGGACTACGCCGACGCCATAACCGGCGTGAGCGTCACCATCCCCAGCTACGCGGGCTTCACCGCCGGCGACGTGGTGGAGCTCCACTGGGGCGGCACCAGCGTCACCGAGCCCTACACCGTCCCCCAGGGCGAGGGCGAGCAGCCGATCACCCTCACCATCCCCTGGGAGACCATCCAGGCCGCCGGCGACGGCGAAGCCATCCCGGTCCACTACACCGTCACCGACCGGGCCGGGAACACCAGCGCGCCCTCCCAGGCCGTCGACCTCACCATCACCAACCAGACCTGACGCTCTCCCCGCCGGCAGCACAGCGGCGGCAGACGGCCGGTCCCGGAAGCCGGGACCAGCCGCTCCCAAACGGGAAGCAGCCCGCCGGCCAGCCGCCCGGAGACAGCGGGCACGGCAGCTCCTAGCGGACCGGGCGACGGACCGGCGGCCCAGGGGGCACCGCGGGCGCCCTGTCGCGGCTGTCGCGGACCGGCCCAGCACAGGGGAACCGGCCCTCCCCCGCACGTCACGCACGCGACAGCACCCCCAACGCGACAGCACACGCGACAGGGTGCCCGGCCCGGGGAGCTGAGCGGCGGCCACCCAACCCGACGCCCGGCCGACCCGGACGACGACGGCCACGAGCAGCGGGCGGGCACGGTCGACCACGGCCAGGACGACAGCCAGGACGACAGCCAGGAGCAGCGGCCATCGGGTCGAGCTCGGTCGTGAGCGCCGTTGACAGACCGTCAGGAGCAGCCGCGGGGCACCTCCAGATTCCCACTACGTTCTTAGCGAGGCTTCAACTCGGCAGTCCTCCACACACCTTGCGAGGAGCTACT
>NZ_JBHUWW010000292.1:0-2212 GCF_042669755.1 Kitasatospora sp. NPDC057223
CGGGTGTACCTGCCGCTCGCGGACTGACCCGGCGGCGGGGGGGGGGGGGCCCCGGGGGGGGGGGGGGGCCCCGGGCCCCGCCCCCCCCCCCGGGCGGGGGGGCCCGCCCCCGGCACCCCGGGGCCCCGCCCCCACGGCCGTTGCACGTCCTCGCTCCGACGGGCCGTCAGAGCGCCCCGGGCGCTCCCGAGCGGCGCCGCCTCAGCCACATCGCCGCGCCGCCGGCCACGACCACCAGGCCGCCGCCGACCGCGACCAGGCCGGCGTCACCGCCGACGGAGTCGCTCAGCACCGGCGCGAACTCGGCCGAGGCCGGCGCCGGCGAGGCGGCCACTCCCGTGTCGGCCTCGGCCGCCTCCTCCGCCTGGGCCGCACCGGCCCCGGAGAGCAGCACTCCCGCCGCCCCCAGCACACCGGCCGCGCCGACCCCCACCCGTCGGCCGAGCCGCTCCAGCCGTACCATCCGTGCGCGACGCAACCGCCGCACACGCCGCAAACTCCGCATCGAGCACTCCCCAGACCCCTTCGCGTACCCGACCGACCGTATCCGATCGGCCGTACCCGCCCCACACCGGATCAGGCGCCTGCGGCCAAGCGTTGTACGACCGTTGCGTATGTTGCGTGCAGGAAACATGAGGGAACGTCAGGGGCGCCCCCGGACGCCGGATCAGGAGTTGTACGTCGACTGGGCGCGCTCCAGCCCGTCCGACAGCAGCGCCTCGACCGCGTCCGCCGCCCGGTCGACGAACCAGTCCAGCTCCTTGCGCTCCGCCGAGGAGAAGTCCTTCAGCACGAAGTCCGCGACCTCCATCCGGCCGGGCGGGCGGCCCACCCCGCAGCGCACCCGGTAGTAGCCCGGGCCGAGGGACTTCGTCATCGACTTCAGCCCGTTGTGGCCGTTGTCGCCGCCGCCGAGCTTCAGCCGCAGCACCGCGTAGTCGACGTCCAGCTCGTCGTGCACCGCGATGATCGAGGAGGTCGGCGCCTTGTAGAAGTCCCGCAGGCCGGTCATCGGACCGCCCGAGAGGTTCATGAAGGTCATCGGCTTCGCCAGCACCACCCGCTGCCCGGCCAGCCGGCCCTCGGCGACCTGCGCCCGGCTCTTGTGCGCCTTGAACTTCGCGCCCATCCGCTGCGCCAGCAGGTCCGCCACCATGAAGCCGATGTTGTGCCGGTTGCGGGCGTAGCCCTCCCCCGGATTGCCCAGGCCGGCCACCAGCCAGGGCCCTGTGTACTCGTCGTCGCTCATCAAACGCTCCTCAACGTGCCGTCCAGCACATCATCCCGGACACACCGCTGCCCCGGCCCTCCACACGAGCGGAGGGCCGGGGCAGCGGATCAAGCGGTGTGGGGTGAGGCTCAGGCCTCGGCGGCCTCAGCGGCCTCCGCGTCGGCGTCGGCCTGCGAGGCCTGGGCGCCGATGACCTGGAGGACGACGGTGTCGGCCTCGACGGCGAGCGTGGTGCCCTTGGGGAGCACGATGTCACCGGCGGTGATGGAGGCGCCGGCCTCCAGGCCCTCGACGGAGACGGTGACCGACTCGGGCAGGTGGGTGGCCTCGGCCTCGACGGGCAGCGAGTTCAGCACGTGCTCGAGCAGGTTGCCACCGGGGGCCAGCTCGCCCTCGGCGATGACCGGGATCTCGACGGTGACCTTCTCGCCGCGCTTCACGAGCAGCAGGTCGACGTGCTCGATGGTGCGCTTGATGGCCTCGCGCTGGACGGCCTTCGGCAGGACGAACTCGTCCTTGCCGTCGATCGGGACGACCAGCAGCGCGTTCGAGGTCTTGAGGGCCATCATGAGCGCGTGGCTCGGGAGGTTCAGGTGCACCGGGGCCAGGCCGTGGCCATAGACGACACCGGGGACGAAGCCGGCGCGGCGGGCACGACGGGCGGCACCCTTGCCGAACTCGGTACGGGTCTCGGCGTCAAGGCGGATCTCGGACACGACTGCACTCCTCGTAAAAGAACTGGCGCGGGGGTGCAGGCAACGCGAAAAAACCGCCGGAACCACACCCACAGATTGGGGGGCACTCGGCGGCTTACGAGCTCTGCCAACAGACCGGAATCCGGCCTGAGCAGCGCGTCGATCACGGAGCGCACACCCGCGGAACGGGCACACGACATCCCTCGCCGAGCAGTCTCACGAGTCTAACCGCACCGGCAGTCAACCGTGAAATCGACGGCGGCCCCGGCCCGCGAAGGGCCGGGGC
>NZ_JBHUWW010000293.1:0-2127 GCF_042669755.1 Kitasatospora sp. NPDC057223
GCCGGCGGGCCCGGGGATCCGTCCCCGGGCCCTCCGGCCTTCGCACCGCGGGTTCAGCTCTCCAGTCGGATCGAGGAGCGGGCCGACACCTGGCCGCCGGACAGGCCCGACAGGTCGGCCACCACGAGGTAGTTGCCCACCGGAGCCGGGGTGGTGTCCGGGGAGGCGCACTGCGGCTTGCTGCGGCTGCGGTCCCAGGTGAACGTCTCGGTCAGGCCGCTGCCGGCCGGGATCTGCACCCAGCTGCTCTGACGGTCCGTCGGGCAGTCCCCGGAGGACCAGACCCGCTCGGCGTTGCTGGCCGACAGGGTGACCGTCGAGCTGGCCCGGCCGAGGTCGACCCGGCAGGCGGCGTTGCCCGCGTTGCGCACCGTCAGCGCGAGCCGGGGCCGGTCCTTCGGCTGGTAGGCGTTCTGAGCGCTCGCCAGCTCCAGCGTCACCTGCGAGGAGAGGCAGACCGGGAGCGCCATCACCTCGGCCGTGTTCACCGGGGGAGCCGCGCTGGAACCGCCTCCCGCCGCGCCGCCGCCCGTGCCACCGCCCGCGCCGCCCGTGCCGCCGCCGGCCGGGGTCGTCGCGCTGCCGGGGGCCGGGGCACCGCCCGGAGCGGGGGCGCCGCCGTCGGTACCGCCGGAGGTCAGGCTGACGTCGCCGCCGCCGGAGCCCGACACACCGGCCGAGCCGCCGCTGCCGCCCGTACCGGTGCTGCCGCCGGAGGCCGTGCCGGAGCCGCCGCCCGTGCCGCCGCCCGATCCGCCGCCGGGGCGGGCGGTGTTGGCGGGGCCGGTCGGGGAGGCGCCCGGGGTGATCGCCTGGGCCGGGGAGGGGGCGGGCTTCGCCGCCTTGTCGTGCTTGTCCGCGCCGCCCCCCTGACCGGACGTCAGCCAGACGACGAGGGCGGTCACCGCCGCGAGGGCGGCGAGCACGACGACTCGCCGACGCCAGTAGATCGAGGCCGGCAGCGGTCCCACGGGTTGACGCAGAGAAGGCACGCGCAAACTCTACGAGAGAGTGTGCGTCCCTTGATGCACCAACACCTCGGTCTCGCCCCTTCCTTCACATGATCCGCAATTTGGGCCGGACGGGGGAGAGCGGCAGGGGCGTGCACCGGGGGCGCGCACGGGGGCGGTCAGCAGTCCCGGTACCGCCGGACGCGGGCGGCCGGACGTGGGAGGATCGAGGCGTCATGGCTACCACTTCCACCGCCCCCGCCCCGCTGCTGCACTCGACCGTCCTCGGCTGGTACCAGGAGCACGCCCGCGACCTGCCCTGGCGCACCCCGGACGTCTCGCCCTGGGGGGTGATGGTGAGCGAGTTCATGCTCCAGCAGACCCCCGTCAAGCGGGTGCTGCCGGTCTACGCGACCTGGCTGGAGCGCTGGCCCACACCGGCCGCGCTGGCCGCCGACGCACCCGGCGAAGCCGTCCGGATGTGGGGCCGGCTCGGCTACCCGCGCCGGGCACTGCGGCTGCACGGCGCCGCCACGGCGATCACCGAACTGCACGGCGGCGAGGTGCCGGACGACCACGCGGCGCTGCTCGCACTGCCGGGGGTCGGCGAGTACACGGCCGCCGCGGTCGCCTCGTTCGCCTTCCGCCGGCGGCACGTGGTGCTGGACACGAACGTCCGCCGGGTCTTCGCCCGGGCGGTGACGGGCGTGGAGTACCCCGCGCAGGCGACCACCGCGGCCGAGCGGCGGACGGCGACCGCACTGCTGCCCGAGCTGGCCGAGACCGCCGCCGGCTGGGCGGTCGGCGTGATGGAGCTGGGCGCCCTGGTGTGCACCGCGCGCAGCCCCGAGTGCGGCGTCTGCCCGCTGCGCCGGCACTGCGCGTGGGACTTGGCGGGCCGCCCGCCGTACGAGGGCCCGGCGCGGCGCGGGCAGACGTACGAGGGCACCGACCGGCAGGTGCGCGGCAAGCTGCTCGCGGTGCTGCGCGAGGCGCACGGCGAGGTCGTCCAGGCACGCCTGGACGAGGTCTGGCCGGAGCCGGTGCAGCGGGCCAGGGCCCTGGACGGCCTGGTCGCGGACGGCCTGGTGGAGCCGGTCGCGCAGGGCGTCTACCGGCTGCCGCAGTAGCGCGCGGGCCCGGGCGGCCGGGTACGGAGAAGCCGGTGGCCCCGGCG
>NZ_JBHUWW010000294.1:0-2010 GCF_042669755.1 Kitasatospora sp. NPDC057223
GAGTTGTCGCGGCACAAGAACTTCGGTGTCCGGACGTTCCAGGCGGAGGACGAGATCGCGGGGATCGGTGCGGCGCTGGGGGCGGCGTTCGGCGGTGCGCTCGGTGTCACCACCACCTCCGGGCCGGGGGTGGCGCTGAAGTCGGAGGCGATCGGCCTCGCCGTGTCGCTGGAACTCCCCTTGCTGGTGGTGGACATCCAGCGCGGCGGCCCGTCGACGGGGCTGCCGACGAAGACGGAGCAGGCCGACCTGCTGCAGGCGATGTTCGGCCGCAACGGGGAGGCGCCGGTGCCGGTGGTGGCCCCGGCGACAGCAGCCGAGTGCTTCGACGCGGCGCTGGAGGCGGCGCGGATCGCCGTCACCTACCGGACGCCGGTCTTCCTGCTGTCGGACGGGTACCTGGCGAACGGCTCGGAGCCGTGGCGGATTCCGGAGGTCGGCGAACTCCCTTCGATCGAAGCGGACTTCGCGACCGGGACGAACCACACGCTGGAGGACGGCTCGGAGGTCTTCTGGCCGTACAAGCGCGACTCGCTCACCCTGGCGCGCCCGTGGGCGGTGCCGGGGACGGCGGGGCTGGAGCACCGGATCGGCGGGATCGAGAAGCAGGACGGGACGGGGAACATCTCCTACGACCCGGCGAACCACGACTTCATGGTGCGGACCCGGCAGGCGAAGGTGGACGGGATCGTGGTGCCGGACGTCGAGGTGGACGATCCGGGTGGCGCGCGGGTGCTGGTGCTGGGGTGGGGGTCGACGTACGGGCCGGTGGCCGCCGCGGTGCGGCGGGTGCGGGCGGACGGCGGGCGGGTGGCGCAGGCGCACCTGCGGCACCTGAATCCGTTCCCGGCGAACCTGGGGGCGGTGCTGGGCTCGTACGAGCGGGTGATCGTGCCCGAGATGAACCTCGGGCAGCTGGCGCTGCTGCTGCGGGCCAAGTACCTGGTGGACGTGCAGCCTTTCACGCAGGTGAACGGGATGCCCTTCAAGGCCGAGCAACTCGCCAAGGCCGTTCAGGCCGCCCTTTCGGACGGAGAGTCCCGCGATGTCTGAGCGCTTCGATTCGCTGAAACTGGTCCCGCTCGCCGACGGTCCGCAGAGTGCGCGGGATTTCAGGACGGACCAGGAGGTGCGGTGGTGCCCGGGGTGCGGGGACTACGCGATCCTGGCGGCGGTGCAGGCGTTCATGCCGGAGCTGGGTATCCGGCGTGAGAACACGGTGTTCGTGTCGGGGATCGGGTGTTCGTCGCGGTTCCCGTACTACATGAACACCTACGGGATGCACTCGATCCACGGGCGGGCGCCGGCGATCGCGACGGGGCTGGCGACATCGCGGCGGGACTTGAGCGTGTGGGTGGTGACGGGTGACGGTGACGCGCTGTCGATCGGCGGGAACCACCTGATCCACGCGCTGCGGCGGAACGTGAACCTGAAGATCCTGTTGTTCAACAACCGGATCTACGGGTTGACGAAGGGTCAGTACTCGCCGACGAGCGAGGTGGGGAAGGTCACGAAGTCGACGCCGATGGGGTCGTTGGACGCGCCGTTCAACCCGTTGTCGCTCGCGATCGGGGCGGAGGCGACGTTCGTGGCGCGGACGATCGACTCGGACCGCCGGCACCTGCAGTCGGTGCTGCGGGCGGCGGCGGAGCACGAGGGCACGGCGCTGGTGGAGATCTACCAGAACTGCAACATCTTCAACGACGGGGCGTTCGAGGTCCTGAAGGAGCCGGGGACGCGGGACGAGGCGCTGGTGCGCCTGGAGCACGGGCAGCCGGTGCGGTTCGGCGCGGACGGTGCGAAGGGCGTGTTCCGGGACCCGGCGTCGGGCGAGCTGTCCGTCGGCGCGGTGACGGCGGAGAACGAGGGGCGGGTGCTGGTGCACGACGCGCACGCGGCGGGGCCGGCGACGGCTTTCGCGCTGACCCGGATCGCGGACGCGGACGCGCTGCACCACACGCCGATCGGGGTCCTGCGCAGTGTCCGCCGGCCGGTCTACGACACGTTGAT
>NZ_JBHUWW010000295.1:0-1948 GCF_042669755.1 Kitasatospora sp. NPDC057223
GCCAACAGATCAGCCACCGTCGCATCCGGCAACCCACGACCCGTCGCCGCCCACTCCCCCAACACCAGACCACGCTCACGCACCGTCAACACGTCGAGGGCGCCGATCCGGCGGTGCGGGTCGGCGGCAACCTGCTCCAGGACGGCGAGCAGCCGCTCGACCAGGGCCTCGGCGGTGCCGCGCCCGTAGAGGTCGGTGGCGTACTCGAAGGCGATGTCGATCTCTTCGGCGGCGGGGGTCTCCTCGAAGTTGAAGTCGAGTTCGAACTTGGCGGCGCCCAGCTCGAACGGCAGGATCCGGCTCTCCAGGCCGAGCAGGCGGCCCGCCTGGCCGTCGCTCTGCTGGTAGCCGAGCATCACCTGGAACAGCGGGTGGCGGCCGGGTACGCGGCGCGGGTTCACGGCCTCGACCAGGCGGTCGAAGGGGAGGTCCTGGTGGGCGAAGGCGGCCAGGTCGGTGTCCCGGGTGCGGGTCAGCAGCTCGGCGAAGGTCGGGTCGCCGGAGAGGTCGTTGCGCAGCACCAGCGTGTTGACGAAGAAGCCGACCAGGCCGTCCAGCGCGCTGTCGGAGCGCCCGGCGACCGGGGCGCCGAGAGGGATGTCGGCGCCGGCGCCGAGCCGGTGCAGCAGGGTCGCCACGGCGGCCTGGAGCACCATGAACGTGGTGGCGCCGGCGTTGCGGGCCGCCTCGCGCAGACCCCGGTAGACGGCGGGGGAAACCTGGGCGTACACCGTGTCGCCCCGGTAGCCGGCCACCGGGAGGCGTGGGTGGTCGGTGGGCAGCGGCAGCTCCTCGGGCAGCCCCGCCAGTGCCCGGCGCCAGTAGTCGACCTGACGGCCGGGCAGGCTGTCGGGGTCGTCGGCGCCGGCCAGCAGCTCCTGCTGCCAGAGGGTGTAGTCGGCGTACTGCACGGGCAGCGGCGCCCAGTCGGGTGCCCGGCCGTCGCCGTGCGCGGTGTAGGCGGTGGTCAGGTCCTCGATGAAGGGGAGCATCGACCACTCGTCGCCGGCGATGTGGTGGAACAGCAGGACGAGGGCGTGGTCCTCCGGTGCGATCTCCAGCAGGGTGACCCGCAGGGGCAGTTCGGTGGCGAGGTCGAAGCCGTGCCGGACGGCCGTCTCGACGTCGGCCGCGAGCGCCGCCTCCGAGGAGGCCACGACGTGCAGCGTGCCGGCCGGCTCCAGCACCTGCTGGAAGACCTCGCCGTCGCGCTCGGTGAAGACCGTCCGCAGGCTCTCGTGACGCTCGGTCACCGCGTGCACGGCGGCGGCCAGGGCGTCCCGGTCGAGGCGGCCGCTGACCCGGACGACCAGCGGCACGTTGTAGGTGGCTCCGGAGCCATCCAGGTTCTGCAGGAACCACATCCGGCGCTGGGCGTGCGAGAGCGGCAGGTCGGCGGGCCGTGTCCGGCGGGTCAGCGCGGTGCGCGGCTCGCCGCCGTCGCCGACCCGGTGGGCGAGTCCGGCTGGGGTCGGCGCCTCGAAGAGGTCGCGGACCGTCAGCGGGCTGCCGAGGACGGTCCGGATCCGGCTGGTCAGGCGGGTGGCGAGCAGCGAGTGGCCGCCCAGGTCGAAGAAGTGCTCCTCGGGGCCGACCGCGTTCAGGCCCAGCACCTCGGCGAAGAGGCCGCAGAGGATCTCCTCGCGGGCGTCCCTCGGGGCGCGGCCGGCGCCCGAACTGTCGGGCGCGGGGAGGGCGGTGCGGTCGAGCTTGCCGTTGACGGTCAGCGGCAGCTCGTCGAGCACGACGAACGCGGACGGGACCATGTACTCCGGCAGGCGCTGCGCGAGGTCGTTGCGCAGGCCGGCGACGTCCAGGCCGCCCCCGGCGGGGCCGCTCCCGGCCGAGACGACGTAGGCGGCGAGGCGCTTCACGCCGGGGGTGTCCTCGCGGACCACGACCGCCGCCTGCGCGACCCCGGGATGCTCCGCGATCGCGTCCTCGATCT
>NZ_JBHUWW010000296.1:0-1905 GCF_042669755.1 Kitasatospora sp. NPDC057223
GGGCAGTTGGGACTGGATGAGGTTCATGACGCTGCTGTCGGCGAGGGTGGTGGTGTCGCCGACCTCGCGGCCTTCGGCGATGTCGCGGAGCAGGCGGCGCATGATCTTGCCGGAGCGGGTCTTGGGGAGTTCGCTGACGACCTTGATCTGCTTGGGCTTGGCGATCGGGCCGAGGGTGCGGCCGACGTGGGCGCGCAGTTCCTCGACGAGTTCGGGGCTGTCGGTGGCGGTGCCGCGCAGGATGACGAAGGCGACGATGGCCTGGCCGGTGGTGGCGTCGGTGGCGCCGACGACGGCGGACTCGGCGACGGAGGGGTGGCCGACGAGGGCGGACTCGACCTCGGTGGTGGAGATGTTGTGGCCGGAGACGAGCATGACGTCGTCGACGCGGCCGAGGAGCCAGATGTCGCCGTCCTGGTCCTTCTTGGCGCCGTCGCCGGCGAAGTAGCGGCCGGGGAAGCGGGACCAGTAGGTGTCGATGTAGCGCTGGTCGTCGCCCCAGATGGTGCGGAGCATGGAGGGCCAGGGTTCGGTGAGGACGAGGTAGCCGCCGGAGCCGTCGGGGACTTCGTTGGCCTCGTCGTCGACGACGGTGGCGGCGATGCCGGGCAGGGCGCGCTGGGCGGAGCCGGGCTTGGTGTCGGTGACGCCGGGGAGGGGGCTGATCATCATGGCGCCGGTCTCGGTCTGCCACCAGGTGTCGACGATGGGGGCGTTGGTGCCGCCGATGTGCTCGCGGTACCAGATCCAGGCTTCGGGGTTGATCGGTTCGCCGACGCTGCCCAGTACGCGCAGTGAGGTGAGGTCGAACTTCGCGGGGATGTCGTCGCCCCACTTCATGAACGTGCGGATGGCGGTGGGGGCGGTGTAGAGGATGCTGACCTTGTACTTCTGGATGATTTCCCAGAAGCGGCCCTGGTGGGGGGTGTCGGGGGTGCCTTCGTAGATGACCTGGGTGGCGCCGTTGGCGAGGGGGCCGTAGACGATGTAGGAGTGGCCGGTGACCCAGCCGATGTCTGCGGTGCACCAGTAGACGTCGGTGGCGGGTTTGAGGTCGAAGACGGCGTGGTGGGTGTAGGCGGCCTGGGTGAGGTAGCCGCCGGTGGTGTGGAGGATGCCCTTGGGCTTTCCGGTGGTGCCGGAGGTGTAGAGGATGAAGAGCGGGTGTTCCGCGTCGTGGGCCTCGGGGGTGTGCTGGGTGGACTGGCGGGCGGTGATGTCGTGCCACCAGACGTCGCGGCCTTCGGTCCAGGCGGTGTCCTGGCCGGTGCGGCGTACGACGAGGACGTGTTCGACGCCGGTGGTCCTGGTGAGGGCCTCGTCGATGGCGGGCTTGAGGGCGGTGGCCTTGCCGCGGCGGTAGCCGCCGTCGGCGGTGATGACGAGTTTGGCGTCGGCGTCCTGGATGCGGGAGGCGACGGCGTCGGCGGAGAAGCCGCCGAAGACGACGGAGTGGGTGGCGCCGATGCGGGCGCAGGCGAGCATCGCGATGACTGCTTCGGCGATCATGGGCAGGTAGATCGCGACGCGGTCGCCCTTGGTGACGCCGAGTTCGAGCAGGGCGTTGGCGGCCTGGGAGACCTCGTCCTTGAGCTGGGCGTAGGTGATGGCGCGGCTGTCGCCGGGCTCGCCCTCGAAGTGGATCGCGACGCGGTCGCCGTTGCCGGCCTCGACGTGCCGGTCGACGCAGTTGTGGGCGACGTTGAGCTTGCCGTCGGCGAACCACTTGGCGAAGGGCGGGTTGGTCCAGTCGAGCGTCTCGGTGGGCTCGACGGCCCAGTCGAGGCGGCGGGCCTGCTCGGCCCAGAAAGCGAGCCGGTCCTCGGAGGCCTGCGCGTACGCGGCCGCCGTGACGTTGGCCGCAGCCGCGAGCTCCGCGGGCGGAGCGAAACGCCGCTCCTCCTT
>NZ_JBHUWW010000297.1:0-1715 GCF_042669755.1 Kitasatospora sp. NPDC057223
CCGGAGATGGTACGGATCTGTCCGGAGTGGCGTCCGTAGACCTTCTCCAGCGCGTCGGAGATCTCCCCGACGGTCGCCATCGCGCGGGCCGCGTCGACGGCGAGGGCCAGCAGGTTCCCCTCCAGGCCGTCGCCGCCGTTGCTGCCGGTGCGGGGGCCGGCCTCGGCGGAGGCGGTGAGCGCGGCGAGGGCGGCCTGGCAGGTGTCCTCGTCGCGCTCGGCGCGCAGGCGGCGCAGTTTCTCGACCTGCTGGGTGCGCACGGAGGTGTTGTCGACCTTGAGGACGTCGATCTGCTCGTCGGTGGCGACGCGGTACTTGTTGACGCCGATGACGGGCTGGCGGCCGGAGTCGATGCGGGCCTGGGTGCGGGCGGCGGCCTCCTCGACGCGGAGTTTGGGGATGCCGGCGTCGATGGCCTTGGCCATGCCGCCGGCGGCCTCGACCTCCTGGATGTGCTGCCAGGCGCGCTGGGCGAGGTCGTGGGTGAGTTTCTCGACGTAGGCGGAGCCGCCCCAGGGGTCGATGACGCGGCAGGTCCCGGACTCCTGCTGGAGCAGGAGCTGGGTGTTGCGGGCGATGCGGGCGGAGAAGTCGGTGGGCAGGGCGAGGGCCTCGTCGAGGGCGTTGGTGTGCAGGGACTGGGTGTGGCCCTGGGTGGCGGCCATCGCCTCCACGCAGGTGCGTGTCACGTTGTTGAAGACGTCCTGCGCGGTCAGCGACCAGCCCGAGGTCTGCGAATGGGTGCGCAGTGACAGGGACTTGGGGTTCTTCGGGTCGAACTGTGCGACGAGCTTGGCCCACAGCAGGCGGGCGGCGCGCAGTTTGGCGACCTCCATGAAGAAGTTCATGCCGATCGCCCAGAAGAAGGACAGGCGTGGTGCGAAGGCGTCGACGTCCATGCCGGCCTGAAGGCCGGCGCGCAGGTACTCCACGCCGTCGGCGAGGGTGTAGGCGAGTTCCAGGTCGGCCGTCGCCCCGGCCTCCTGGATGTGGTACCCGGAGATGGAGATGGAGTTGTAGCGGGGCATCTTCTGCGAGGTGTACGCGAAGATGTCGGAGATGATCCGCATCGAGGGCAGCGGCGGGTAGATGTAGGTGTTGCGGACCATGAACTCTTTGAGGATGTCGTTCTGGATGGTGCCCGCGAGCTGCTCGGGGGCGACGCCCTGCTCCTCGGCGGCGACGATGTACAGCGCGAGGATGGGCAGGACGGCGCCGTTCATCGTCATCGACACGGACATCTTGTCCAGCGGGATGCCGTCGAAGAGCTGGCGCATGTCGTAGATCGAGTCGATGGCGACGCCGGCCATGCCGACGTCGCCGGTCACCCTCGGGTGGTCGCTGTCGTAGCCGCGGTGGGTCGGCAGGTCGAACGCCACCGACAGGCCCTTCTGGCCCGCGGCCAGGTTGCGGCGGTAGAACGCGTTGGACTCCTCCGCGGTGGAGAACCCGGCGTACTGGCGCACCGTCCACGGCTGGTTGACGTACATCGTCGGGTAGGGGCCGCGCAGGTACGGCGCGATGCCGGGGTAGGTGGCCAGGAAGTCCAGGCCCTCCAGGTCCTCACCGGTGTAGAGCGGCTTCACGCCGATGCCCTCCGGGGTGTCCCAGACCAGCTCCTCGGCGTCCTTGCCGGTCGCCTCCTGCCACGCCCGGCGCCACTGCGCGCCCGTGGCACCGGCACCGCCCGCACCGGCCTCCTCGTCCAGGCCGAT
>NZ_JBHUWW010000298.1:0-1713 GCF_042669755.1 Kitasatospora sp. NPDC057223
CTAGGTTCTGTCCGGCGGATCTTCGTACGGCATCATGTGCGGGGTGCACCCAACGCAGCCTGATGACCTGACCGTTCGCCTGATTGAGGCCGACGAGCCAGCCGATGTCGTCTATGCCGGGGCTGCTTGCCTGGCGGGGCTGCTCGGCGGATTCGGGTGGGTCAGGTCCCGTCATTCGCTTGAGCGACGGGCGTCGGTTCGCCGTGAGGTGCTCCGGCTGGAGAAGAGCAAGTGGAACCGATCGGGACGCTTGATCGAGTTCACCGTGGCGAGCCTGACCGTCTTCGACGAGGACCTGGGCGCGTGGCGTCGAGCCAACCCCGAGCTGACCGTTCGCCGGCCCGAATCCGTCGAGTCGATCGTCTGCGCCTCCAGCTTCCTCGACATGCCCGGTCAGCACTTCGTAGTGCTCACCCGTCCCGAGGAACGCCGGACGAGACTGGAGCAGTTCGCAGCTCACCTTCGCGACACCGCGCTCCCGTGGTTCGCCAGTACCGCTGACCCCGAGCAGATCGCGCGGACAGCTCCTGATGCGCTTCTCACCGCGTGGGGGTTCGCTCAGGATCTGATCGAGTTCCTCGTCAGCACCGGCCATCACCTGCAGGCACAGGCGCTGTGGGATCGGGTCCAGGAACATCAGCCAGCCCACCGGCATGCATTCGTGGCAGGCCGGACCATGGCCGGGACAAGAGAACGACCCCGCTGGCACACGCCTGAGGCCCTTGGGTGGAGTGCGTCCGTCCTGGATTTGCTGTAAGCCTGCTTCGTGCGGCGGGTCACGGCCTGAGCCAGAGTCGGATCGACGCGACGGTGACGGTGCCGTGGAAGACATAGGCGCGCTTGTCGTACCGTGTCGCGACGGCCCTGGAGTGCTTCAGGCGGTTGATCGTGCGCTCGACCTCGTTCCGGCGCTTGTACATCTCCTTGTCGAAGCCCGCGGGCCGGCCTCCTCGGCTGCCGCGGCGCCGGCGGTTGGCCCGCTGGTCCTTCGGCTCCGGGATGGTGTGCTTGATCTGGCGTCTGCGCAGGTAGCGGCGATTGCGGCGGGAGCTGTAGGCCTTGTCGCCGCCGAGGTGGTCGGGGCGGGTGCGCGGATGGCCGCCGCCTGGGCGCTTGACCCTGATGCGTTCCAGGACCGGGATCAGCTGAGGGCTGTCGCCCCACTGGCCGGGCGTGATCAGCATGGCCAGTGGACGGCGGCCGCCTTCCCCGGCGAGGTGGATCTTGGAGGTCAGACCGCCACGGGACCGGCCGAGTCCCTCGTCGGGGCGGTGCTGCCGGGGCGTCGATCTCCGCTTTGGGATCCGGGGTGTTCTGCGCGGTGCACCGGCAGCGTGCTGGTGGGCCCGGCACGAGGTGGAGTCCACGCTCACCATGCTCCAGTCGATGCGTCCCTGGGAGTCGGCCTCGGCCTGGACGGCTTGGAGGATCCTTTCCCAGGTGCCGTCCGCCGCCCACCGGCGGTGGCGCTCGTACACGGTTTTCCAACTACCGAACCGCTCCGGCAGGTCCCGCCACGGGACGCCCGTGCGGACCCGGAACAGGATTCCGTTGATCACCGTCCGGTGATCAGTCCACCGTCCGCCTCGGCGCCCGGTCTTCGGCAGATGTGGTGCCAGTTGTACCCACTCGTCGTTCGTCAGATCGCCCCGCCCCACGACCAACACAATGGGCCACGCGAGGCGATCACATGATCCGCCGGACAGAACCTAG
>NZ_JBHUWW010000299.1:0-1633 GCF_042669755.1 Kitasatospora sp. NPDC057223
GGGCACACGCTGCTGGGTGTGCCCCGCCTGGCGCTTGCCCCGTCTCCCCTGTGGCTCCCGAATCCCGAGGCCGTACGGGCGTGGTCGCTGGCGTGGTGTCAGGTAGTCGGGGCGGGATCCGCAACAGGGGGCAGCCACAGCGCGCGCAGAGTCTTGCCGGTGCCGCTTCGGTGGTGCTCGATCTCCAGACGGGTCACCAGTTGTCCGACGATGTGCAGGCCGAGGCCGCCCCGGCCGTCCAGCTCCGACCGGCGCACGCCTGCTATCCGGTCACCCGCGTCGCGGACCTCCGCGAGGAGCCGGCCGTCGTCGGCGCTCAGGCGCAGGCGCCACCAGCCGGTGGCGTGACGGACGGCGTTGGTGAGCAGTTCGGAAAGGACCAGGGCCACGGCTGCGGGGTCGGCCCACCGGCAGTACTCGCGCACGAACCGGGCTGCCGCATCGCGTGCCTGGGCCACACTGTTGCGGGTCGAGTCGATCTCCAACACCAGCATTCACCTCCTCGGTGCTCGCCCACACGCCTGCCCGCCCAGATGCCCAGCAATCACCACAATCCAAACAGGCAGCGTGCGAACCGACGGAGCCTCTCATCACTGCCCGGGCCTCCCCACATGGGCCCGGGACGGTCGCGTTCCGATCCCGCCCAGCACACCGCCGGGGCCATACCCGTCGCCGGCCGCAGCCACTGCCGCGCCGTCCGCCCCCGGGGCGGGCCGACTGCTCTGCCGGTACGGCACCAGCTGCGTCCGCAGACATGCATTCCTCCCGCGCAGCCGGCCGCAGGACCATCGCCTCCGTGTCGCGGCGGCCTCACCGAACCTGGCAGCCGCACCCGGCCGGACAACCCAGTCCCCTAGGCTGCCCTCATGCCGGGTCGCGCCGGCGCCATCCGGCGACCGCGCCGCACCGGCAAGGCCACTTCCAGTGTGCCGCCGAGTCAGGAGTCCATCGTGACCACGCGTGTTCCCGGGCGCCCCTACCGCGTCCTGCTCGTCGAGGACGACCCGGCCGACGCCATGCTCATCACGGAGGCACTGGAGGAGAAGGCGCAGCGGGAGATCGTGCGGGTCGTCAACGGTGAGGCCGCCCTGACGTACCTGCGGGCGGCGGAGAACCCGGTGCCGGACCTGATCGTGCTGGATCTGAACATGCCGCGCATGGACGGCCGGGAACTGCTGGACGTGATCAAGGTCGACGAGGACCTCAAGTCGATCCCCGTGGTGGTTCTCACCACTTCGGCCGCGCCCCACGACGTGTCCGGCGCCTACCGCCGGTATGCCAACGCGTACGTGACCAAACCCGTCGGGCTCGACGAATTCACCCAGGCCGTGCAGAGCATCGACAGCTTCTACCTCGACACCGCGATCTCCCCCAACGACTGACAGACGGGGGAGGGGACTCGCACCTGTCGGCTGCCTCCGGGGAGCGGGGTTTGCGGGCCTGGGTGGGCGGCAGATGGGGCTCTGGCCGGTGACGGTCGGGACCGGGGGGGGGGGTCAGCCGGACGGGTGGTTTGCGACATGACCTCGGGCCGGGCGGGCAGGCGGTCGTTACTGCTCTCACCCACACCGACTTCAAGAGGTACCCATGTCCGCCGTGATCGTGCTGTTGGTGGCTCCGCTCGTTGTCGCGA
>NZ_JBHUWW010000301.1:0-1543 GCF_042669755.1 Kitasatospora sp. NPDC057223
GTAGTAGGTGAGCGATGGGGTGACGCAGGAAGGTAGTCCAGCCCGGGCGGTGGTTGTCCCGGGGTAAGGGTGTAGGCCGAGTGATAGGCAAATCCGTCACTCATTAAGGCTGAGACCTGATGCCGAGCCGATTGTGGTGAAGTGGATGATCCTATGCTGTCGAGAAAAGCCTCTAGCGAGTTTCATGGCGGCCCGTACCCCAAACCGACTCAGGTGGTCAGGTAGAGAATACCGAGGCGTTCGGGTGAACTATGGTTAAGGAACTCGGCAAAATGCCCCCGTAACTTCGGGAGAAGGGGGGCCGGAACTGGTGATGAGTCTTGCACTCTGAGCTGGGGCCGGCCGCAGAGACCAGCGAGAAGCGACTGTTTACTAAAAACACAGGTCCGTGCGAAGCCGTAAGGCGATGTATACGGACTGACGCCTGCCCGGTGCTGGAACGTTAAGGGGACCGGTTAGTCAATCTTCGGGTTGGCGAAGCTGAGAACTTAAGCGCCAGTAAACGGCGGTGGTAACTATAACCATCCTAAGGTAGCGAAATTCCTTGTCGGGTAAGTTCCGACCTGCACGAATGGCGTAACGACTTCTCGACTGTCTCAACCATAGGCCCGGTGAAATTGCATTACGAGTAAAGATGCTCGTTTCGCGCAGCAGGACGGAAAGACCCCGGGACCTTTACTATAGCTTGATATTGGTGTTCGGTTCGGCTTGTGTAGGATAGGTGGGAGACTTTGAAGCAGCCACGCCAGTGGTTGTGGAGTCGTCGTTGAAATACCACTCTGGTCGTGCTGGATGTCTAACCTGGGTCCGTGATCCGGATCAGGGACAGTGTCTGGTGGGTAGTTTAACTGGGGCGGTTGCCTCCTAAAGAGTAACGGAGGCGCCCAAAGGTTCCCTCAGCCTGGTTGGCAATCAGGTGTTGAGTGTAAGTGCACAAGGGAGCTTGACTGTGAGACCGACGGGTCGAGCAGGTGCGAAAGCAGGGACTAGTGATCCGGCGGTGGCTTGTGGAAGCGCCGTCGCTCAACGGATAAAAGGTACCCCGGGGATAACAGGCTGATCTTCCCCAAGAGTCCATATCGACGGGATGGTTTGGCACCTCGATGTCGGCTCGTCGCATCCTGGGGCTGGAGTAGGTCCCAAGGGTTGGGCTGTTCGCCCATTAAAGCGGTACGCGAGCTGGGTTTAGAACGTCGTGAGACAGTTCGGTCCCTATCCGCTGTGCGCGTAGGAATATTGAGAAGGGCTGTCCCTAGTACGAGAGGACCGGGACGGACGAACCTCTGGTGTGCCAGTTGTCCTGCCAAGGGCATGGCTGGTTGGCTACGTTCGGGAGGGATAACCGCTGAAAGCATCTAAGCGGGAAGCCTGCTTCGAGATGAGTATTCCCACCTCCTTGAGAGGGTAAGGCTCCCAGTAGACGACTGGGTTGATAGGCCGGATGTGGAAGCCCTGTAAGGGGTGGAGCTGACCGGTACTAATAGGCCGAGGGCTTGTCCTCAGTTGCTCGCGTCCACTGTGTTGTTCTGAAACAACGACCCCA
>NZ_JBHUWW010000302.1:0-1462 GCF_042669755.1 Kitasatospora sp. NPDC057223
GCCTACGCCGTCAGCCGCTACCGCTTCCGCGGACGCAAGCTGTTCACCGTCACGGTCCTCTCCACCCAGATGTTCCCCGGCATCCTGTTCCTGCTCCCGCTGTTCCTCATCTTCGTGAACATCGGCAACAGCACCGGCATCGCCCTGCTCGGCAGCCGCGGCGGCCTCATCCTCACCTACCTCACCTTCTCCCTCCCCTTCTCCATCTGGATGCTCGTCGGCTACTTCGACTCCATCCCCCGCGACCTCGACGAGGCCGCCGCCGTCGACGGCTGCGGACCCCTGCGCACCCTCCTCAAGATCGTCGTCCCCGCCGCCGTCCCCGGCATCGTCGCCGTCTCCGTCTACGCCTTCATGACCGCCTGGGGCGAGGTCCTCTTCGCCTCGGTGATGACCAACCAGAGCACCCGCACCCTCGCCGTCGGCCTCCAGGGCTACGCCACCCAGAACAACGTCTACTGGAACCAGGTGATGGCCGCCTCCCTCGTGGTCAGCATCCCCGTCGTCGCCGGATTCCTCCTCCTGCAGCGCTACCTGGTCGCCGGCCTCACCGCCGGAGCCGTCAAGTGACCACCCCTGAAAGGCTCTCCGTGAACGACCTCAGCGCACTCCCCGACGACTTCCTCTGGGGCGCCGCCACCGCCGCCTACCAGATCGAGGGAGCCGTCGAGGAGGACGGCCGCGCCCCCTCCATCTGGGACACCTTCTCCCACACCCCCGGCAAGGTCGACAACGGCGACACCGGCGACGTGGCCTGCGACCACTACCACCGCTGGCCCGAAGACCTCGCCATAGCCGGCAACCTCGGCCTCGACGCCTACCGCTTCTCCATCGCCTGGCCCCGCGTCATCCCCCACGCCGACGGCCGCATCAACCAGGCCGGCCTCGACTTCTACGACCGCCTCACCGACACCCTCCTCGAAAAGGGCATCACCCCCTTCCCCACCCTCTACCACTGGGACCTCCCCCAGGCCCAGCAGGACCGCGGCGGCTGGCCCGTGCGCGAGACCGCCGAACGCTTCGGCGAGTACGCCCACGTCGTCGCCGGCGCCCTCGGCGACCGCATCACCAACTGGGCCACCCTCAACGAGCCGCTCTGCTCCGCCTGGATCGGCCACCTCGACGGCAACATGGCACCCGGCGTCAAGGACCTCACCGCCGCCGTCCGCACCTCCTACCACCTGCACCTGGGCCACGGCCTCGCCGTCCAGGCCCTGCGCGCGGCGATCCCCAACGCCAGCATCGGCATCGTCAACAACCTCAGCCCCGTCCACCCCGCCACCGACAGCGACAGCGACCGCCTCGCCGCCCAGTACGCCGACGGCCACATCAACCGCTGGTGGCTCGACCCCGTCCTCGGCCGCGGCTACCCCCAGGACATGCTCGACCTCTACGGCGTCGAACTGCCCGTCCAGAGCGGCGACATGGAACTCATCAGCGCCCCCCTCGACTGGATCGGCCT
>NZ_JBHUWW010000304.1:0-1318 GCF_042669755.1 Kitasatospora sp. NPDC057223
TGTATTCTATGACAGTGCGTTCTACGATGGCGGTCGTGGTTCGATCAATGCTGTTAAGATAGAACGTTTCAGACTTTAGTGAGGAATGAAACGATTCGATGGAGGCATTATCAGCGGGTGTCCCTTTGCGGGACATGCTCATGGTAATGCCTTTTGTTTTAACAGCTTTCTGATACTCGTAAGATGTATACACAGATCCTTGGTCACTATGTAACACGCAGTTCTCAGGCAGTGTTGGCAGTTGATCAAGTGTGTGTAAGACAAAGTCTGTGTCCTGCTTATCTCCAATCGTAAAAGCAATCACTTCTCCATTATATACATCCAATATACTGGAAAGGTACAATTGTTTCTGTCCATAAGGCAAATACGTGATGTCTGTTACTAGTTTTTCAAGAGGATGATCAGACTGAAAGTTCCGATCTAATATATTGTCGACCACGGCATATGGCTGCCCATTCTTCTTGCGCTTTTTCACCTTAACCCGGCACTGCCACTGATTTTTCTGCATAATACGCTGAACCGTTTTATGGTTAATACACATTCTCTTTTTTAATATAGCTGTGATTTTTCGATATCCATATCGATACTGGTGCTCTCGGCACAACGTGCCGATTTGTTTTTCTAAATGGCGCTTTGGATGATCTTTCTTCAGATTCTTCTTCCAACGATAATAAGACGAGCGAGAGATACCTAAATGAATACAGATATCCTGCACGGTCATTGTGCTGTGCAATTCTTCTACAAGTTCGACTGACGTTTGGCTATCAACTTCCTTTCCAATTCGTTGTACTTTTTTAACACTTCATTCTGTTGTCTCAGATATCGATTCTCTGCCTGCAGTTTCTCTAATTCGGAAGAATACTCCGGACCTTTTCCATAAGTGTATTGCTTACCAACAGGCTGTTCAAATCGATGTGTATCACCAGCCTTATACCATCTGACCCATGTCTTAATCTGCGTATTATTTTTGATATTCAACTCCTGCATGATCTCTTTCATAGGTACGCCTGCCAATCTCATTTCTACAGCCTTCTGTTTCACTTCAACCGGATAACTCACTCTTGTCCCCATAGAAAAAACACCTCCAAGTCTAATTTCGGATAACAATCATCCGTATTCAAACTTGAAGGTGTTTTTATTTGTCTCATCTTATGGGGTCAGTCCCGAGGGGCCGCGGTTTTTTACTCTTCTTCTGTCTCCTGATTGATAATTTGCTTTACAGATGATCTGCTGTTATTTTCTCTGTTCATCTCTCGCAATTGAGTATAAGCCATATCGAATTCCTCTTTTGTCATCTGCTTTGCGGCTAATGCAGAGC
>NZ_JBHUWW010000305.1:0-1252 GCF_042669755.1 Kitasatospora sp. NPDC057223
GTGGTGCCGGTGGTCCAGGTGGTGGTGAGGGTGGTGGTGAGGTGGTGGGGTTCGTTGTCGTTGTTGCGGAGGAGGGGGAGGACGGTGGTGTTGTCGAGGGTTTCGCGGGTGGGTGGGGTGAGGGTGGGGGTGGCGCCGAGTTCGAGGTAGGTGGTGGTGTTGGTGAGGGTGTGGGTGGTGGTGAGGGCTTGGTGGTATTGGACGGTGTTGCGGATGTGGTTGGTCCAGTAGTGGGGGTTGGTGAGTTCTTGGTGGGTGGCGAGTTGGCCGGTGAGGTCGGAGATGAAGGGGATGGTGGGTTGGTGGTAGGTGATTTGGCTTGCGGTGGTGAGGAATTGGTCGAGGACGGTGTCCATGTGGGGGGAGTGGAAGGCGTGGCTGACGGTGAGTTGTTTGGTGCGTCGGCCTTGGTTGTGGAAGTGGTTGGTGATGGTGTTGACGGTGGTGGTGTCGCCTGAGATGACGATGGAGGTGGCGCTGTTGATGGCGGCGATGGAGACGAGGTGCTGGTGGCCGTCGATGGCTTCGATGGCGGTTTGGGCTTCTTGGGGGGTGGCTTGGATGGCGGTCATGGTGCCGTTGGTGGGGGCTTGTTGCATGAGGTTGGCGCGGGTGGCGACGAGGGTGGTGGCGTCGGTGAGGGTGAGGATGCCGGCGGTGTGGGCGGCGGCGTAGGCGCCGATGGAGTGGCCGAGGACGGCGGTGGGGGTGATGTTGCGGGTGGTGAGGAGGTGGGTGAGGGCGGTGCCGAGGGCGAAGATGGCGGGTTGGGCGTATTGGGTGGTGTGGAGGAGTTCGGCGTGGGGGGTGCCGGGTTGGGCGTGGAGGATGTCGCGCAGGGGGTGGGGGAGGTGGGGGGTGAAGGCGTCGGTGATGTTGTCGATGGCTTGGGCGTAGGCGGGGAAGGTTTTGTAGAGCTGGGCGCCCATGGTGGGGCGTTGGCTGCCTTGGCCGGAGTAGAGGTAGACGGGTCCGGTGTTTGTGGTGGCGGTGCCGGTGATGGTGTTGGGGTGGGGGGTGTTGTCGGCGAGGTGGGTGAGGGCGGTGAGGAGGTCGTTGTGGTTGTCGGCGATGACGGCGGCGCGGTGGTCGAAGGTGGTGCGGGTGGTGGTGAGGGCGTGGGCGACGTCGGCGGGGTGGGTGGTGTGGGTGGTGAGGTGGTGGTGGAGGCGTCGGGCCTGGTCGCGGAGTGCGGTGGTGTCGCGGGCGGTGAGGGGCCAGACGTAGGGGCCGGTGGTGTCTGCCGGGGTGG
>NZ_JBHUWW010000306.1:0-1166 GCF_042669755.1 Kitasatospora sp. NPDC057223
GCCCGGTTACATTCCGAACCCGGAAGCTAAGCCTCAAAGCGCCGATGGTACTGCAGGGGGGACCCTGTGGGAGAGTAGGACGCCGCCGAACAATCATTCCGAAGAAGCCCCCTCCCGTACGGGAGGGGGCTTCTTTGCGTTAACGTCTCCCCAGCACAACCTGAGCTTGGTGGAGAAGAGGCGCGTCCAGTGCAGAACCTGACCCTTACGTGGCAGACCTCGGGCGGGGCCTCGGCTGTCCTCTTCGCCGCCGCCTACGCGGCCAAACGGGTCCGTCGGCCGTCCCTGGCAAGCTTCCTGCGTGAGGCCGGCACCCTGCTGGTGCTCTTCACCCTGTGGCAGCTGGTGGGCCACCTCTCGGTGATGAGCACCGACCACGCGCTGGACCGCGCGTCCTGGATCCACCGGACGGAACTGCAACTCGGCCTGCCGGACGAGGCCGACTGGCAGCGGGCCGTGACGCCGTACCCCGTCCTGGTGAGGGCTGCGAACTACTACTACGCCTCGATGCACTTCGCCGTGATGATCGCGGTACTGCTGTGGGTCTTCGTACGCCACCGGGCACGGTACGCCTGGGTGCGGAACACGGTGGTGGTCACGACGGCCGTCTGCCTGCTCATCCAGTTCATTCCGGTCGCACCGCCGCGGATGCTGCCGGGCAACGGGTTCGTCGACGTGGCGGCCGAGTACGGGCAGTCGGTCTACGGCGGCGCGGTCGGCGGTGTGGTGGTGGCCGACCAGTTGTCCGCGATGCCGTCCGTGCACGTGGCCTGGTGCGTCCTGGCGGCGGTTGCGGTGATCACGGTCTCGCGCAGCGGGTGGCGGTGGCTGGTGGTCCTGCATCCGCTGCTGACGGTCTGGGTCGTCGTCGTCACGGCGAACCACTTCTGGGCGGACGGCCTGGTCGGAGTGCTGATCCTGCTCCTGGCGTACGCGTCCCAGCGGGTGGCCCGGCAGGTCTCCCGGGGGCGGCGTGCCGGGGGTGCGCCGCGGGCCGGGGCGCCCGAGGCGCGGACGACCCCTGCGCGGGCCCCTGCGGGCCGCTGAGGCGTCCGGACGGACCCGTGGGGGGGGGGGGGGGGACACGGCCCCCCCCCCCCGGCGGGGCCGGGGGGGGGGGGGGGGGGGCGCGCCGGGGGGGGGGAAAGTACACCGCGACGGCCCCC
>NZ_JBHUWW010000307.1:0-1165 GCF_042669755.1 Kitasatospora sp. NPDC057223
AGCAGGAACAGGATGCCGGGGAACATCTGGGTGGAGAGGACCGTGACGGTGAACAGCTTGCGTCCGCGGAAGCGGTAGCGGCTGACGGCGTAGGCCGCGAAGATCGCGATCACCACCGACAGCGCGGTCGCGCTGACGGAGACGATGAGGGAGTTCACGAAGTAGTCGCCGAGCGGGACGGTGGTCCAGATGTCGACGTAGGGCTGGAGCGTGAAGCTGGACGGGATCCAGGAGAACGCGCCCTGGACGTCCTGCAGCGGCTTCATCGACGAGCTGATCATCACGAACAGCGGGGTCAGCACGAACGCCGACAGCAGCAGCAGGAAGATCCGCCGTGACCACCGGAAGGAGGCCGGGGGTGCCATGGGTGAGACGGGTGTCTTAGGCATCGGCGTCCCTCCGTCGTGAGGTGAGGAAGAGGTAGACGGCCGTCACGAGGAGCAGGAACAGCAGGAGCAGGACGGACATGGCCGAGCCGACACCGAAGTTCCAGGTGACGAAGGAGGACTGGTAGATGTGGATCGAGATGAGGTCGGCGGCCTCCGGTGCGGACTTGCCGAAGAGGACGTAGGGGGTGTTGAAGTCGTTGAACGTCCAGAGGAACAGCACCAGGACGAGCACCTGGTTGACGGGGCGCAGGGAGGGCAGGGTGATCTTGCGGATCTGCTGCCAGACGCCGGCGCCGTCCATCGAGGAGGCCTCGTAGAGCTCCTTGGGGATGTTCTGCAGGCCGGCCATCAGCGTGAGGAACGCGAACGGCCAGGACTTCCAGACGGAGACGACGACGAGTGCGGTGAAGCTGTTGTCGCCGATCAGCCAGAACGGCTTGTCGTCCATCAGGTGCAGCTGGTCGACCAGCACGTGGTTGATCAGGCCGGTGTCGCGCTGGAACATGAACGACCAGGTGATCACCGCGGCGTAGACCGGCAGGGCGTAGGGGACGAGGAACAGGGCCCGCAGGATTCCCCGTCCCCGGAACGCGTCCTGCATGTAGATCGCCGCGGCGGTGCCGAGCAGCCAGGAGATGCCGACCGACAGGATGGTGAAACTACACGTGGTCCAGAACGAGTTGAGGAGCGACCGGCCGACCGGAGCGCTGAAGTCCACCGCCATGCGGTAGTTCCCCAGGCCGGTCCAGGGTGCGGCCGACCAGTCCCGGATGAAG
>NZ_JBHUWW010000308.1:0-1143 GCF_042669755.1 Kitasatospora sp. NPDC057223
AGTCTCCCCGGGGCCGGAGGGCCGGCCTCGTCCAGCGCTGATCCGTCAGTCCGGCACGGTGACGACGATCTTGCCCACCTGCCGGTTGGACTCCAGGTAGCGGTGCGCCTCCACGATCTCGTCCAGCGGGAACGTCCGGTCGACGGCCGGCCGGAGCCAGCCGTCCTGGAGGCCCGCCGTGATGAACTCGACCGCGCGGCGCCGGCGTCCGGCATCGGCGGTGATCTCGAACACCAGGTAGCCGCGCAGGCTCAGCCCCTTGGCGATCGCCGCCCTGGGGAAGGGCGTGGCCTCGCCGCTGAGGCTGCCGTAGACGAAGATCGTGCCGCCGGGCGCCGCCACCTGGGCAAGCGTCTCGACCTGCGGCCCGGCCACCGGGTCGAAGACCACCCGCGCACCCGCACCCCCGGTGATCCTGGCGACCTCCGCGACCAGGTCCTGCCGCTCGGTCACCACCACCTCGGCGGCGCCGGCGGCCTCCAGCGCGGCGCGCTTGGCCTCGGTACGGGTGACCGCGACGGGCACCGCGCCCAGCCGGTTGGCGATCTGGACGGCCGCCAGGCCGACGCTGCTGGACGCGGCGGGGATCAGGACGACGTCGCCCTTGCCGATACCCGCGATGTCCACCAGGGCGCCGTAGGCGGTGAGATAGGGCATCCAGACGGCGGCGCCGGTCGTGAGGTCCAGCCCGGGGCCGAGCTTGACCAGCGCGGACACCGGCACGACGGCCTGCTCGGCGTACACGCTGTAGTCGTTCAGGGAGAAGACCGGCAGGATGCTCACGGCATCGCCCACGGCGAAGCCGTCCGCGCCACCGGCGCCGTCCTCGCCGTCACCGTCGCCGAGCAGCTCGATCGTGCCGGCCGCCTCGTAGCCGAGACCGGCCGGCAGCGACCTGGGCTGCTCGAAGTAGCGGCCGGCCCGGAACCCGGCCTCCGACCGGTTGAGCCCGATCGCCCCGATCCGGACCAGCGCCTCCCCCGGCCCGGGTGTGCCGGGAGCGGCCTCCTCCAGGCGCAGCACCTCCGGGCCGCCGAGCTCGTGGAACCGAACGACGCGCGTCATGGTGCTCCTCCAACTGTCTTCTGAAACACGGGATCCGGGTATCCGCCGCGAACGCGGACGGGTCGGGCACCCGGCGGC
>NZ_JBHUWW010000309.1:0-1081 GCF_042669755.1 Kitasatospora sp. NPDC057223
CACCGGGACGCCGCCGGCCGGCGGTCAGATCACCCCCGACTGCCGGGCGGCCTCCTCGAAGGCCCGGGCCACCGGGCTGCCCCGGTACGGGGTGAGGCGGCGGTGGAAGTCCCGGACGTACTCGAGCGTGCGGGCGGAGCGCATCTCCCCGGCCGCGCGCAGCGCGTCGGTGGCCATCGAGCAGGCCTCCTCCAGGTCGCCCATGCCGAGCCGGGAGGTGGCCAGCACCATCCGGCAGAAGATCCGGCTGCGGGCGTAGGCGGGCGAGCGCAGCCGCAGTGACTTCTCGGCGTGCTGGGCGGCGGGCCGCCACTGCTGGAGGTCGCGGTAGCAGTGCGCGAACTCGTCGGCCAGCTGAGCCTCGTCGAAGTAGCGTGCCCACGGGGGCAGTTCGTCGCCCGGACGGCCTGCGGCGAGGGCCCGTTCGGCGCGCACCAGCGCCGTCGTGCAGGCCCGGACGTCGCCGAGCAGGCCGTGGCCGCGCGCCTCGGCCGTCTGCAGCAGCGACTGGACGGCGGCGGGCGCGGAGGTGCCGACGCCCTGCTGGGCGACCCTGGCCAGCTGGACCGCCTCCCGGCCGTGCCCGAGGTGGACGGCCTGCTGGCTCATGGTCACCAGGATGTACCCGCCGAGCGCGCGGTCCCCCGCCGCCTGGGAGAGGCGCAGCGCCTGGACGAAGTACCGCTGGGCCAGGCCGTGGGCGGCGATGTCGAAGGACGTCCAGCCGGCCAGCCGGGTCAGGTCGGCGACCGCTCCGAACAGCGCCCGGCCGATCTGCTCACCGTAGCGGCCGCGCAGCATCGGCTCGGCCTCGCTCTCCAGGTAGCGCACCAGGGCCTGCCGGGCGTGGCCGCCGCCGTAGGCCTGGTCGAGGGCGCGGAAGAGGTCGCCGACGGCGCGGATGGCCGCGATGTCGCCGCGCCCGACCCGCAGGACCTGGCGCGGTTCGCCCGCCGGGTCGGCGGCGGGCGGCTCGGCGGCGGGCGGCCGGCGGCTCTGCAACGGCACCCGGCCGAGGCCTGCGGGCGCCGCCCTGCCGCGCTCCGCGGGGCGGCCCGCGGGGGCGCCCGGGGCCCCGGGG
>NZ_JBHUWW010000310.1:0-1056 GCF_042669755.1 Kitasatospora sp. NPDC057223
CGGCCCGTCCGACCTGAACCGGGCGGGCCGCCGGGCCGGCGCACCGGCGCGGCGGGAGGAGCGCCGCCGCCCTGGCAGAATTGCGGTGTGATCGACGCCCGACGGCTGCGGACCCTGCGGGCCGTGGCCGACCACCGCACCGTGACGGCAGCCGCCGCCGCGCTCTACCTCACCCCCTCCGCCGTCTCCCAGCAGCTGGCCGCCCTCGAACAGGAGACCGGCCACGACCTGCTCGCCCGCGACGGACGGGGCGTCCGGCTGACCGCCGCCGGCGAGATCCTGCTCCGGCACGCCGACGTCGTCCTCGCCCAGCTGGAGCGCGCCGAGGCCGACCTCGCCGCCTACAGCGCCGGGGTCGCGGGGGAGGTCACCGTCGCCTCCTTCGCCACCGGCATCGCCCTCGTCCTCGCGCCCGCCATCCGCACCCTCGCCGCCGAGGCCCCCGGCGTACGCCTGCGGGTGCTGGACGCCGAGGGCGACGCCAGCCTGCCGATGCTGCTCGACGGCCGGGCCGACCTGGCCGTCGCCGTCGAGTACCGCGGCGCGCCCCGGGCGGACGACGGCCGGCTGACCCGCGTCCCGCTCTACGCCGAGCCCTTCGAGGCCGTCCTGCCGCTCGGTCACCCGCTCGCCCGGCCCGGCGCGGGCGGCGGCGACATCGACCTCGCCGACCTCGCCGACGAGCCGTGGATCGGACCCTACCCGGGCAACCCGTGCCACGACGTCGTCCTGCTGGCCTGCGAACACGCCGGCTTCCAGCCCCGCCTGGTGCACTCCTCCGACGACTTCCAGGCCGTCGTCGCACTCGCCTCGGCCGGCGCCGGTGTCGCCCTCGTGCCGCGCTCCGCGCTGCGGGGCGCCGACCTCACCCACGTCGCCGTCCGGCCGGTGGACAGCGCCCTCGCCACCCGCAGGGTCTTCGCCGCCGTCCGCAGCGGCGCCGAGGACCACCCGCTGCTCCGGCCCGTCCTGCGGGCCCTCGCGACAGCCGCGGCCGAGGCCGGCTGACGGGCGGTCCGTCGACGCTCGTCCCGCTCCGGGCCCGGGGGGGGGGGG
>NZ_JBHUWW010000311.1:0-1022 GCF_042669755.1 Kitasatospora sp. NPDC057223
TCGTCGGATACGAGATGGCCCTCCTCGTCGACCGCGCCGGCACCGTCCTCACCCCCGCACTGCGCGCCGAACTCCAGGGCAGTCTCCTGCACTGACGGACCGTCGGATACCGTCCTGGTATTCGAAGCACCTCTGCGCCCGTCCCGGGCCCGCATCCGCGGGCTCGGGTTCGGACGTTGTACGGCCTTCGCACCACCGGCCCCGGACTCGTCCGGGGCTCGCAACGCACCGCCGCACCTTGTGAGGAGAGGATCCGTGAACCCGCCCGACGACCATCGCGGCCAGTACGGCGTTCCGTACCCAGGCACCGGCCACGACGCCTTCGGAGCCCCTGGCGTCGGCAACGGTCAGCAGTACGGCCGGCCGGAGTACGGCCGGCAGCCGTACCAGCAGGAGCAGTACGACCAGCAGGGCTACGACCCGCAGCAGTACGGCCGGCAGTTCGACCAGGATTTCGGGTCGCAGTACGGCCGGGGCGACGGGCAGCAGCAGCATGACCGGCAGCAGCCGTACCAGCGGCCCGGCGCCCACCCCGCGCCCGAACAGCCCGGCCATGTGGAGCAGTTCGAGGACTACGAGGACGAAGAGGACTCCGGTCCGCTGATCCGGCCGTTCGCGATGACCGGCGGCCGCACCCGGCCCCGCTACGAACTCGCCCTGGAAGCCCTGGTCTCCGCGAGCGTCGACCCGCAGCGCCTGGCCACCCTGCTCCCCGAGCACCAGCGGATCTGCAGCCTGTGCACCGAGGTCAAGTCCGTCGCCGAGGTGTCCGCGCTGCTCTCCCTCCCCCTGGGGGTGGCCCGCATCCTGGTGGCCGACCTCGCGGAGGCCGGCCTCGTGGCCATCCACCAGCCCGCTTCCGGCGGCGAATCCGGAAACCAGCCCGACGTCACGCTGCTCGAAAGGGTCCTCAGTGGACTTCGCAACCTCTAACGCGGCCCCCGCGACCCGCGCCACCACCTCCGCGAAGATCGTCGTCGCCGGCGGCTTCGGCGTCGGCAAGACCACGCTCGTCGGCGCCG